>CAJXUM010000125.1 GCA_913060855.1 uncultured Lewinella sp.
AGATCAGCCTCGGTCTCGTGGGCTCGGAGATGTGTATAAGAGACAGCTATAAAATTGAAAATGGTATCAGGTTGTGTTAAGGTAAAAATAACCTCTTCAGGAATGGTTTCAGTAAACGGTTGAGCATCATTGACGAATTCAAATGTAGCAGGAATAAAGCGCCAAGAAGCACTTTCTGGGAATCGACTGTCAATACCAAGAATCAGTCTTCTTATTTTCACAATATCTAAAGTGGTAACGGTATTCGATCTATTGACATCGGCGGCGATAATCTGGTAAGGTGATTGTAATCGCGTCATCCCAATAATATGTCGAGAAATTAAAACGATATCGAAAGTCGACACCCCATTATTATGCCGATCATCTTTACCAGGGCTCAATTTATATCCCCGTTCCAACTCTACATCTTCAAAACAATATTGGCCATCAGAAAAGGTTATATCTTCTGCAGTAACAATTCCCGAAAGCCGAACAGTTACACCCGCAATGCCCTCCTCATCGGTCTTAGCGATTATTCCGCATATGCTTCCGAATTCAATACAGGCATCTTCATCTTTGGTCACCTCCAATTGAAAGCTACATTCAGTGCTGTTGCCCACCTCATCCTGGGCATAGATACTAAGCACCTGCGTCCCCTCATCATCACAGTTAAAAAACAAGCTATCCATCGTCATATCTGCCGAGAAAGACAGATCGACCGTAGAACAATTCTCATCAATCATTTGAACGACATCAGTAGGTACCAAGTTGATAAATTCCGTACTAGCTGGAATGATGACATTCTGTGTAGTCGGGCAAACCAGCACAGGCGCCGTACAATCATCTACTTGAAAAGGAAGGGTATATTGCACGGGATTGGAACAGTCATCAAATACGGTAAGAAATATAGAATGGTTTCCTACCGGATAATTACCATCTAATTGAAAACCATTATCTATCGGAGTCAAAGTGCCATAAGGATCTGGCATCGTCGTTTGATTATCCAATAGTAGGCTATAAATCACTTCTAAATCTTCTGAGCAATTATCCGAGAGTTGAATGTCAAAATTGACCGCCCCAAAACAATCGGCGGATACCGAGAGATCAGGCGTACAAAACGGCGCTCGCAGAGCAGCCTCCAATTGCGGCGGTTCATTGTCCACTACCGCAATAATCTGTACATAGCGATAGTTTCCAGTCGAAGAACCTATGGCTGTACTCCCAAAATTAGTGACCTTAAACAAGGTCGTGCCATCCGATCGCAAGGTGTATCCTTCGACCGAACCATAAGCATCCTCGGAAGGGTCTAGTCGATCCAAATCCATGGGATTAGGATTACCATCAAAATTGCACAGATTGGTAATGGAATGGGTGCGGCGGATGTAATAACAAGCATCTCCACCAGGAATGGTGAAGGTTTCTTCGGTCACATTCGCTACAATATTATCGCAAGCCAAGGCCGTAGTTCTTAGTTCTGGAAAGACAACCCCATTGCAGTCTACTATCGTATCTCGCGGGAGATTAATCCAATAATTATTTACAATTTCCAGTTCCACTCGCTGGGTGACAATGGTGGGCGGGTTTCGTTCGTTATCCTTGGCCGTCCAGGTACGCAGGAGGCGGCCTTTTCCGCAGTCATCGATTTCCTCCGCTGCGCTAAAGTCCACTGTAAATGAACAATTGTCTGCAAAAGCCGGCGCGTCGTAATCCGCTTCAAAGTAGTTATCAAATTCATCTTGGCAATTGAGAAAAACATCAGGAGGAGTGCTCACCAGAATAGGTGGGATTGGATCATTGACAATTATTGTGGCTTGGCAACTATTGAAATTACCAGCACAGTCCCAAAGTCTCAATACTGCTGTGACGGTATCATTGGTACAGTAAAAAATGATATTATCCCGAAAAGCTGCATCGGGTTCCTCTAGCAGTTTTATTTTAGATACATCCGTACAGCATTCGTCGCGACTACCTTCATCGATACGATCCGGCAATAGTATCCCATTTCCATCCAAATCGAGGGATAGGGTAAGCATACTATTACAAATCATTACTGGCGTCTGATTATCAATCACCGTTACCTCTACATCTAGTGAACTTGTATTGCCGCAATCATCCCTAGCTTCATAGGTGATTGTATGTGTACCTAAGGGAAGACCTGGTGCTGGAATGTTTCCTCCTTGACTAGCATCGGTACCATTGATATATTCCGCTTCGCCCAGCGGCGTGAAAATTCGAAAAGTAGCACTATTACAAGCATCGCTAACGATTGCAGGTGGAATGAACCCAGTGGAACTACACAATTCTGAAGGATTACTTTGCTGCGACTGATTAGCCCCCACGGTAAATGCATCGGCTTGAATCACAGGCGCCGTTCTATCTTCTACCGTAATAATCTGCATATTATCTTCTCCAACCGCATCCTGTGTGAAAATTTCAAACCCACAAGTACTCAAAAAGAGCCATTCCCGGACGATGACAAAATTATTAGAATTTCCGCCACATAAAGAAATGGTATCATCGCTGAAAGTATAAATAAAGCCACAGGTAGGCACATCTAGATTGGTAGGTAGGCCTGCATATTCGTACCCAGGATCCGTAATTCTCGGATCAGCTAAGTATTCCGCACAGCTCACCACAAAATCTGCTGGAAAAAGGAAGTCCTCCTGGCCACCGCGTTGGATGCCAATTACCTGTACATCACTCACTGTATTTCCGGTAAGGTCAGTGGCCGTCCAAGTCCTTTCTATCCGAATACGGGGAATAGCGCATTCATCTTCTATGGTATTATCTTCAAAGCTGATCGTTATGTCGTCGCAATCGCTACCTACGGCAACCCCCGTTATGGAAGGATCAGGGTCTCCCACACAAGTCAGCGTCGTATCAGCAGGAATACTAAGTATCGGGGCTGTATTATCAAATAGCCGGAGGATAGAACTACAGAATAGCCCTGTGCATTCGTCCGTCACCGTAGCCGTCAATAATTGATTGGCGTAAGTACCGGGAACCGGATTTGGAACCGGATTATTCACCTCATCCGTAATACTCACACTGTAATAAAGTTCCGTTTCCGGTGTGCCAGCTAAGATGATAGAAGGACTAATATATACTTCACAGGTTGTCGGATTGATCGGCACATTTAATAGGCCATTACAGACCAAAGTAGGCGTAGGGCGAATATAGACTTCCTGTTCTACTGTCGTCGGACAGCCGGTTTTATTAGCAGCGTCATGGGCGTTATTTGACATCACGAAACTGTACTGCACGAGGAAATAACCGCCACCCAATTCACCTGGATTAAATCTATAATCAGCAAATACGCGGTTATCAGACAGTCGTCGAATGGTCCAAAATGTTTCTTCTGGCACTAAGTTCTGAACGTTACCATCAAAACCAGATGTAGCCTTACCAGAAAGAAAAAACATTGGATCAGATTCGCAGTAAAAAGTATCTAGATTGAGTATTTCCGCATCAGGATAATAGCAAGTATTTGCGACCGTCCCATACTCCTCACCAGGATAAGCGGAGCTGGTAACTTTAGCTCGATATCGGATTGTTTCTTGGTGTAATATCTTTAAAACATAAATTCCTGTATTTCCAATTTCTGGTATTCTGGTCCCAATTGTAATCGGGGCGAGGGTAATAGGATGATATAAATTCGTAGCAGAACTCACCTCCCAGATTTGATCTGAGACACCTGTTGCGACCACCAATTGGTCATCAAAATAACGTTCATTGCTATTCACGCCATTCTGGATGGGTGTATGGGATCGACAAGAACAAGGCTTGACGACATCGATCGTGCCATCATTATTTAAATCGATACCGCTTTCCGGGATATTATTCAATAAATCATCGAAAGGTGCATCAAATTCTCCTGGAATCTCAAATTGAGGCGTTTCCATGATAGCACGGGTCGAATTGAAAGAGGCGGAAGAGTTAGCAAGAATATGCTGGAGGGGAAATATTAACACTAGCATTAAACCCGTCTTGTTCAGACAAGCTAAAGCCAATTGGCCAATTTTCATGGGATTGTAATTTGCTGTTTTCGGGAATCGGTTTGTTAAAGCTGTAGGTTATCAGAAAAATTAACCCGTTTCCGGCAAATTACGGATGCATTGGGCCATCCGTTGGTTTGTTGGTAAAAAGACTCTCATATGCTCATAGGATTAAGGGATGATAAAACTCTTATTGTAAATCGTTGTTGAAACTGGTACGTAAATCGCTATACAATCTCGACAAAGTTAAGTAATTTTTATATTTGACGCTGAACAAATTGTCTTTTTTTCTATAGTGTCGTTTCTTTTACATCTTCGAATAGCTCATAGATATGGACGGATATAACTTTACAAAAGAGGAACTAAACCGTTATGCGCGCCACTTTGCCATTCCAGAATTTGGTCTTAGTGGGCAGCAAAAGCTCAAGAATAGTAAAGTATTAGTGGTCGGGGCAGGTGGACTTGGTAGTCCAGTACTATTGTATTTGGCAGCAGCTGGAGTGGGTACCATTGGAATTGTGGATTTTGATACCGTAGACCTGAGTAACCTACAGCGCCAAGTTTTATACAAGGTAGCAGATATAGGTCAATCCAAAGCAGTCCTGGCCAAGGAGCGTCTCCTGGCTATGAATCCCAATTTAAATGTTGTTGTCTACCAAGAAGCTTTTACGAGAGAAAATGCCTTGGAACTGGTGGAGCAATATGATGTGGTGGCAGATGGGACAGATAATTTCCCCACTCGGTATTTAGTCAATGACGCCTGTGTCTTGAAGGGCAAGGTGAATGTCTATGCGTCCATTTTCCGGTTTGAAGGCCAAGTCTCTGTTTTCAATCTAAACGCCAAAGATGGTAGTAGAGGCCCTAATTATCGCGATCTTTTTCCAGAACCTCCACCTCCAGACATGGTGCCTAATTGTGCAGAAGGCGGTGTTTTGGGCGTCCTTCCTGGTATTATCGGTAGCTTGCAAGCCTGTGAGGTGATAAAGGTATTAACGGGTGTGGGTGAGCCGCTTAATGGTCGGCTCTTCTTATTTGATGCTGCCTCTTTTACTACCCGAGTATTAAAATTTCCTATCAATCCCGACTTGGAGATTAGTGGTTTAATCGATTACGATGAATTTTGTGGAATTCCGTCCAAGCAGGCGGTTGTCGATGAAGAAGAACTCAGCGTTCAATCATTGGCTGACATGCATCAACAAGCCGAAGAATTCTTTCTCCTAGATGTGCGAGAAGTTTATGAATTTGAAGCGGATCATATGGGAGGGCAGTTGATTCCCCTAGGGAATTTACCAGATTCGTTATCTACCCTACCAAAAGATAAAAAAATAGTAGTGCATTGTCGGAGCGGCCAACGCAGTAAAAAAGCGGTACAATTACTTAAGGCCAATGGTTTTCCAGCCGTCTACAATTTAACAGGAGGAATATTGGCATGGCGTGAGGTGTACGGGCCGTCCAATATTAATCTGAATTCTAATACTACAGCTTAGCGCCTATTTGGGCGGACCTTCATTGCCGTCATGCAGCAAATCATGCCTGCCCAAACCTAGCTTTAAAAGGAGAAGTTACTCCCTTCCTGCTCCTGCTGTATCAAATTCCTCTTGGGCTTTTTCCCATTCAATGAAAGCGGCCTCTAGGTCTTTTTTCTTGTCCTTGTATTTCCCCATAGTAGCTGCTGCCTTTGGAGATTGGTAAAAAGAGGCATCTGCCATTTCCAATTCTATCTTGGTGATGTCATTTTCCAATCGTTCAATCTTTCTTTCAGCGTTTTGAACGGCTCTAGTCAATCGTTTTTTCTCCTCATAGGATAGCTCAACCATTGGTGCCGCTGTCTCGGCCTCCGCTTTAGCTGCCGCCTTCTTCCCACTCAACTCTACTTGACGCATATTATCTAGTGCTCTCTTTTCCAAGAAGGCATTGACATCTCCAATATGATTGTGTAGCTTTTTATCCCGAAATTCGATGGTGCGATTCGTTAAGCCACCTAAAAAGTCTCGATCGTGAGATACAACGACTAAGGTGCCATCATAATCTAGTAAAGCCTTTTTCAAGATATCTTTGGAAATGATATCCAAGTGGTTAGTAGGCTCATCCAGCACCAATAAATTGAATGGTTTAAGCAACAAACAAGCCATAGCTAGGCGCGCCCGCTCCCCTCCAGATAATACGCTAACCTTCTTCTCAGCATCCTCTCCACTAAATAGGAAAGCACCCAAAATATTTCTCAAAGAGGTGCGCATCTCCGGTGGAGAAGCCTCCTCCATGGTTTCCAATAAGGTCATGTTAGATTGGAGTGCCTCTGATTGGTTCTGGGCATAATAACCGATCTGTACATTGTGTCCGGGCGTCAATTCTCCGCCCGTTCTATCTAATTCTCTGATCAAGATTTTGGCCAGTGTCGTTTTCCCTTGGCCGTTTTGACCAACAAAAGCGACACGATCACCTCTATCTAGCTTCAGATTTACTTTATCCAACACCTTGAGTTCACCATAACTCTTTTCCAGCGATTTGGCCTCCATGACAATTTGTCCAGAACGCGGCGCAGCTGGAAAACGCAACTTCATCCCTTCGGTATCTTCCGCTGCGATTTCTATCCGTTCAATTTTATCCAGTTGCTTTTTCATGGATTGCGCCATCTTCGTTTTCGTAGCCTTGGCCATGAAACGATTGATGGTTCTCTCCTTCTGAGCGATTACTTTTTGCTGGTTTTCAAAAGCTGCTTGCATTTTACCTCGACGTTCTTGTCTAAGAGCAATGTAATCGCTATATCTAGCTTTGTAATCATAAATCCTTCCCAACTCTACCTCTACCGTACGACGGGTGGTATTATCAAGGAATTGCTTATCGTGAGAAATGATAATGACTGCTCCAGGGTAATCTCTCAAAAAGCCTTCCAGCCAGATAATCGACTCGATATCGAGGTGGTTCGTAGGCTCATCTAAAAGGAGATAATCTGGTTTTTGGAGGAGCATTTTGGCCAATTCCACGCGCATCTGCCAGCCTCCACTGAATTCATCCGTCAGGCGATCCATATCGGAGGTCTTGAAACCTAAGCCTTTGAGTACCTTCTCCGCCTCGGCTTCCATAGATCCGCCGCCTAGCAGTAGGAAACGATCATTAGCTTCTGAAAAATCCTCTAATAACTGCGTATAAGAATCACTTTCATAATCAGTGCGCTCTGCAATCTCATTATTAAGGTCTTCAATTTGCTGTTCCAAGGCTTTGACATCGCCAAAGGCACCTAATGCCTCATCCTTGACCGTTTTCCCTTTAGGAAGGCTCATTTCTTGATGCAAAAAACCAAGGGTGCTCTCTGAAGGCCTGGTCACATGTCCGCCATCTGTACCGACATCACCAGCAATAATCTTCAATAGCGTAGACTTGCCGGCGCCATTACGCCCGACTAAACCTATCTTATCCCGTTCGGTAACTACTAGATTGATATGATCTAATAATACTCGATCTCCGTACTTCACAAATATATCCGTAACCGTAATCATCTTTATAACTTGCTTGAGAGCGCAAAAGTAAACTTAATTCCGTAGGAGTTGAAATAGAAAATCAAGCTTTTTCCAATGTAAAGCCAAAAGTTGACCCTAAATTGGTCGCACTACGTACATTAATGGTCTGTTTATGGGCATCAATAATATGTTTGACGATCGATAATCCCAAGCCAGACCCGCCCTGAGCACGGGATCTACTTTTATCTACTCTATAAAAACGATCGAAGACATGATCGAGATGTTCTTTAGGAATTCCGATACCATTATCTGCTACTTCAATCAAAATATTGGACTCCATATCATAGAAACCGATCTTGGTCCGACCACTTGCCTTACCGTATTTGATAGAATTATGTAATAGATTGGTTAGTATCTGTCGAGTACTATCTATATCCGCCCTAACCCTGAAGTTGTGATCCGCTCCTTCTTTAAAACTAAGGGTAATATCTTTCTGTGCAGCCTTAATTTCCAGGTCTTCAAATACTTCTTGTGCCAACTCCTTAATATCAAAAGAGACGGTATCCAAGACTAGATTACCGGATTCTAAGCGAGAAATCGCACTTAAATCTTCGACAATCGTATGGAGACGCTCTACATTCTTAGCGGCGCGCTTGAGAAATGAATGATTGATTTCATTATCATACAAGGCCCCATCTAGTAAAGTGTGCAGATAACCCTGGATATTGAATATTGGGGTTTTCAACTCGTGAGAGATATCTCCAATGTAGGTCCGGCGATATTCTGCCCAAGCATTGTGCTTATTGATTTCAGCTTCCCTAGTAAGGGCCCATTCTTCAACTTCTTTTTCTACCTCACCAATAATATCTGATTCTATATCGATAGAATTCGTTTTTTCCTCTGGGGAACGTTTATGCTTATGGATAGTCTTATAAATCAGTTTGATCTTTCGATAAATATACTTCTTCAGGTAGTATATGGTCACCCAGTAGGCTGCAAGAAACACCGCCACAGGTCCGAGTATATAGATTACTATTTTCGGCAATCCCAGCATTCCCATTCCCAGCAAGGTCATACCAACAACAGTCACCAACAAGCATATATAGAGCCCTGTAAACAAGGCAATTTGTTTTGGCGTAGGATTTTTCAACATCTAAAATTCAAATTTATATCCAATTCCTTTTATGGTTTTGATAAAGGAATCACCAATCTTTTCACGCAACTTTCTGATGTGTACATCAATCGTTCGGTTACCTACAATAACATCTGTACCCCAGACTTTGTTAAAGATCTCTTCTCGCGAAAACACTTTACCCGGCTTCGATACTAGCAAATTGAGTAATTCGAACTCTTTTTTCGCTAATTCGATCACTTTTTCGCCTTTACGCACGGTAATCTTTTCCGTATTAATTTCGAGTTCTCCAACAACGATCACCTCATTGGAACTCTCTTCTTCTAGCCGATCAGAACGCCTTAAAAGGGCTTTGATGCGGCTGATAAAAACACGAGGGCGAATCGGTTTAGTAATGTAGTCATCACCACCTATATCTAAAGCAGCAATCTGAGAGTAATCTTCCTCTCTAGCCGTTAGAAAGATGATCAGGGTTTTGTCAAACTCAGGCTTGCTCCGTAAGTTGCGGCAAACCTCTACCCCATCCATCTTGGGCATCATGATATCGAGAATCACTAAACCAGGCTTCTCTTTCTGTGCCATCATCACTCCTTCCTCCCCATTAGAGGCAGTCACCACTTGATATCCTTCCTTGACCAGGTTGTAACGCAAGAAGTCTAGGATATCTGGTTCATCGTCAACTACAAGAATTTTAATTGGATCCATTTCGCTAACAATTTATTTGCTAATGCGACAAATGTAAAGGAAATAAGAAGTATTAGACGAGCTACTGTTTTAAGTTAATGTTAAGTTTGTAAATCTTACATTAAGTCTTTTCAAAATAGGAAGCCTAATGCTGTTAAAAATAGCAATAATTATGCCTAGTAGTCTTGATTATGCTCTAAAGTCTATTCCGACACTTCCTCCTTGGCTAAGACTTCCAGTACTTTCGTATACACTTTATCCATCATGGCAGGTTCACGGCGCAAGATGGCCAAGGTAGAATCTAAATCCGCTTGTTTGACATCGTAAGTCCGACAAATAATTCCATAATAGCTATCTATCAAACTATCTTGAATGAGGTAATTCTGTTCCTTAATCATAGACTCTGCCAACTGGATATCCTTGAGCATCGGCACTAGCGTTTCTTCCGCTATAGGTAGTTCCGGGTCCCGCGGCTGGCAGGCTAGCATACCCAGGAGAAAGATCAAGTAAAGGCCTTTTAAGTTTTTCATATTAATAGAACTGTTTTGGAATATAAAAAGCTTTCACAGCCGCTTGTTTCTTTGTAAAATCCGCCCAGTTATCTAAGTCTCCCGCTATTTCGACAATTCCACAGGTAGGAACATTGTCAATGAAGTCTTTGGTGAATTGATTCGCAAAGTTTGTAAAGCCAGGATTATGTCCAAACAGACATACTGTATTCCAAGCCGGATCAAGGTGTTGAACAATGTACAGGAGTTCCTGTGCATAGGCCTCGTATATTCCTTTTTCCTGCTTTATATCTCCAGGCGGAATTTTAAAAGCTTTTGCAAAATAAGTCGCCGTGGTAAAGGCCCGATTAGCAGGGCTGGATATCAATTGATCAGGCGTACTGATTTTATGACTCAGCATACTAGCCATGAAGGGTGCATCTCGCAAACCTCTCTTGTTGAGCGGCCGGTCGATATCCCTCAGCTCAGGGCTATCCCAACTTGATTTGGC
>CAJXUM010000126.1 GCA_913060855.1 uncultured Lewinella sp.
TCTACACTATCCTCTTCGTCGGCAGCGTCAGATGTGTATAAGAGACAGCCAACATACCGCCTTCCAAGTTGCGCACATTAGAAAAGCCCTGCTGCATCAAAAATTGCTTAGCACGGCCACTCCTTCCTCCTGAGCGACAATAAACCACTACTTCTGCATCTTTATTTGCGGTCACCTCTTCTAGGCGTACAGGTATCGTACCTAGCGGAATTAACTTGCCTCCCACATTGAACTCCTGATGTTCCTGCGGTTCTCTTACATCCACCAATACGAATTCTTCCCCTGCAGCTATTTTTTCTTTTAGTTCTTGCACATTGATATCCATGAAGTCTCTATTTTATAATAATTAGTCTTTCCCTAAATATTTGGTTGTTTTTTATATTTCTGAGCTGTACATGATAAGTTCCATTTATCAAACCGTTCAAGCCTATATTGGGTTCTAAAACCCCTTGTTTTACCAGTTGCCCGATTTGGTTGAATATCACGTATTCAAAATCATCAAAATCCCCCTCAGCCAGTTTTACAAAAAGCTGATCACTTGCCGGATTAGGATATAGCCTCACTTGTAAGGGTTTCGGTTCTAGCTCCTCCACAGGAGTAGAAATCGGTTTTTCCGATCCCACAACAGGGCGTATCATCAGCGCTCCTGGAATAAACAAGCCTAGGGGTTCCCACGCCACACCCGCATTCCTATAAGTAAAATTACTGGCCTGGGGTTGATTGCGATCATAACCGACAGGAACACACTGGTTGAAGTCACAACTTGAAGCTTGTTCCCAACCTACGTAAAAATCACCTTCAGGTAAATAGATAGCTTCGGATATCCCGTCCTCATTGGTGAGCAAATAGGTAGTAAAGCCTTGTAGGGTATCAAAGTTATTGGTGGCAAAAAATGGATTGAGCAGGGCTTGATATTCCGGCGTATCATCCAATTCTCCGATCCAAACTTTCAATCGAAAAAATTGAGATTCAATATTCACAGAAGTGGCGAAGGGATGATGAATCGCTACCGCCTGAAGAGAATCTTCTACACCGGCTGTGAATTTCATCGCTACGTCAGTTCCAGGAGAAGACACTAAGGATAACTCTGCTGTTCCGTCGTCATAAGCGAAGTAATTATCAAATTCAGTCGTATAAGAAACCGCATCATTCCGCTGTATCGCCTCAAAACCAGGCGCATTGATTTGCGAACTATTCGATAAAGCATAGGACATCTTAAATCGCACAGGGCCTGCTACATTATCAAAAGAAGGGCCTTCCATTATCAAGGCATAGTTGGCCCAAACATCCGGAAAAACGGGATCACCATCCAACGCATAAACCCGATTTGAGGCCTGTTTTTCTGCCACATTCCGCTCCTGCCCATTCAGCAAAACCAATGAGCCGAAGAATGGGTTAATATTGGTGGTCAACTCCTGTAAGGTCAAGGTAGAAGGATCAGCTAAAAGCCCCTGATTGGCATGATTGTACAAGCCTACCGAGATATTTCGAGCCAATTCATTCTCCGCTGTTCCTTGGAAATGCCGCCAAGGCATACTCGTATAATTTTCTAAAATAGAACGCGGCGTTTCTGTAAAGGCAAGGTCATTGATGAAGGTATCCACCTGAATGCCGTCCAAGCGTACATAATCAATGTGCCAAACATCATTCATCCCCTTTTTATCTGCCAAATTGGTAAAGCGAAATTGGAAACCATTGTACCTATATTCAGCAGGTACGGGTATGGCAAAAAACTCAAAAGGCCGTATACTCGTTAAGGGTTCGCTATTCAGCATACCCGGAATGCGTTCTATATTAATCCACTTATCGTCGAGTGTTTTGAATTGCAATACAAGGCTATCCTCTTCCTCCGGCTTATCGGCCAAGCCACGCGCCTGCACCCAATAGGATAAAACCAAGTCCGAATTATTCCCTTGTAGATTAAGGTATTTAGAGGTCAGTCGATCCGCTTCGCCAGCTTCGCCACCATAGGGCAGGCCATCCTGGTCCAAACCATCTAAGGTCGCAACACCCACAGAGGGAGGACCATCACTCATGGTGTTATTTAGAAAAGCTTCGCGATCTAGCCAATGCGTAGAAGCAGGATAAGGACCAGGGTAGGAAAAATCATCCATAAAGGGCAGATTAATCGTATCGCTAGTAAGTTTGAAACTGAAATGATAAGTATCACATACCGCAAAATCATCACAAAGTACCAGGCAAACTGAGTCTATGCCCGCAAAAGTACTGGCCCGATAATAAATACGGGTATCATCGATAGGAATGACCCGCTGGTCACGGCCTTCATAATCATCTTCACAATCAGGTAAACTACTGCATGCTATCGCACCTGGAAGATCCGGTATCGCCGTAGCAACTACCTCTTGACTCGGGAGTAAGTTAATAGTGGCAGGGAATATATTTTTACCAGCGCGCCGCGCCTGGATTTGTAGGATGGTTTGTTCAAAGCAAGTGTTTGGGTCAGTATTACTACATAGACTTACTTGAATAAAGTCTTTACCTGTAACACCATCGATAGGCGTATATGATAAGTTCAGGCCCTCTATACTAGCCGTACCAAAGTTAGCCTCATCACAATTATCACACCTAAAGAAGCCCCCGTCGACTCCCGCTTGAAAAGTATCTATTGGAATGCTGATGATAGCCACTTCCCCACTCGTCACGTAAGTGATTCCCTCCTCTTCCAGGGGACAATTCATCTTGGCATTTGACCGATTCGGTAAATCTTTAAAGGATGTTTCTTGCTGCTGTCTTAGTAGGGAATTATTTTGTAGTGGGATTAATTCTTGCGCCTCCAACTTGAGCAACAACATTACAAAAACAAATGAACAGTAGACAGTTCTCATTAATATGCTTACTTCGTTGATAGAATAGTTTTTCTCTTCTTTCTGAACGCCGCTTATTCCTTAATGTTGTGCAAGCTTTTATTCGCAGTCGGCCGGCCGACTCGAAGTTAAATATAAACTAATGGTTGTTCCTTTTCGGATCGACTGATTAGGTGCGTAGGCGGGTTCCTGTTTATATACATAAGCTGAACCTCCTTTATCTCCGCGTATAACCCCCATCTTCAGGAATCTAGATTGGATGAGAAATTCTGCCTCAGAAAAAGTCCTACAAACTAGATTAGGAAGTCCTACATAGTCGGATGCTCGGGTAGAAATTAAAAAGCTAATCGACTCGCCCTGATAAATTTCAAGCCCATTGTTGCGAAGGTCCTTGAGGGGGTAAGTTTCACCTTTATAAATGGCTTCAATTATCGTTCCCTCTGCTCGCTTCGCGTCAAAAGCAGTTTTGGGCTCATCGACGATAATTGATCTAGATTCTAAATAAGATCTGGCGCCTTGGAAATCATCCGTAGTTGGATTAAACGGTATAGCTACGCCTCGTTGGGTTGTCCGGACCATAAAGATAGTTCGGTTCTCTTTCACCCTTGTAAAAGCCAATGGTGTTTGGCTGAAAATCAGATTGGCGCGACTTCCTGGTACATACAAGGAGTCTACGACAACCTTGAAGCTTCTGCTCTTGGCTTTGCGCACGGCTTCATCTACTGACATCCCAACATAATCCTCTACTTGAATGGATTCGTTGTGATCCGTGTACAGTCTCAACCAAGAAGTCATCAGAAAAAACACCACCAACATAAAACCTACTATAGCTGCTATATTTTTCAAGAATATCGGCGATTTTATGAAGTTCCAAATGGGTAGCACCCAATTTACCTTAAGCTTCTCTAACAAGCCTTCTGGAGCAGGCGAAGTATCAGCCGCTTGTTCTTTTTCCTGATCGGCATAAGAAACATAGGTATTTCCGCTTTCGTCTTCCACGGTAGATGACACTTCGGGCTCAAGGGTTGTTTCAGTTGGCACTACAGGTATTGGGCTTTCAGCGACTGCGCTTGCGGTAAGCGTTTGCGCAATCGGCTCAGCAGGCACCAAGTGCTTTTTCTTTTCAAATCCAAAGGCCAATATCTGATCAATGAATTCATAAGGCTTATAGTCAGCCAAAGCTGCCTGATGAAATATACAGGTAGCAGGTGTCATTCCAGGTAGGGAATTGACTTCTATAATTTGTGTTTCTACTGTTCCGTCTGCTAAAATGCGAACAAAAGCGTCGATCCGTGCATAACCATGCACTTTCAAAATGCGAGCCGCTTTCTCCAAATCTGCTTTGACCTGTTGTACAACCTGATCGTAACTGGCCGCTTTGCTGGCAAAACGTGCCGGGGTAATATTCTGCCCTTCTCCCGCTAAAAACTTCTCTTCCAAAGACAAAATGGCCCCACTCGATAGGGTTTCAGAAGGTTCAAACACTTCGTAGATCACTTCTCCTTGCTCATCATAGCGTGTCAACAGACCGCCGGTGATTTCTAGAAAATGAACCCCTTCATCAGCCGTAATTAGCTGCTCAAAAAGTATCTCTCCTTTGGTCGGAAACTCTTCTTGTGCTTGCAGTGCCAATACAGCTCTTGCGGTAGGATCATCCTTCCCTTTCGGGCGGAAAATAAGTTGGGTAAAGGCTTTCAAGTCTTCTCGACTCTTCAATACCTTAACCGCCGCGCTACATCCATCATCAACTGGCTTTGCAATCATAGGATAGGCGAAGGTCGCTTCTACTTCCTGGTAAAAGGAATCAGGATCAGATTCATAGACCGATTTAGACAATAACAACTGATTGGCCACCTTGAAGCCATGCGTCTTTAAAGTCTGCAGCGTCTTGTATTTATCGATCGTCAAGCTTGACGACTTTACCCCGGATCCATTGTAAGGTACGCCCATCGCATCTAACTGCAATTGCAACTGACCATCTTCGCCAGGTCGGCCGTGTAGGGCAATAAAGACCCCATCAACCTTCTTGGCCAATTGTTTGAGTGTCAATTGTTGCGGATGGAAAACTACTCCCGTAGAAGCATATTTGTTCGTAACACTCTTACACCTCACTTTAATGGTCTCAATAACCGGGTGATCTTTCCAGCTTTTTATTTTATCTCGAATATCATCGGCATTGTCCTTCAACAAGAGGTTGATCGGCAGCTGATAAAATTCATATTTATCGGGACTACCAGAAAGGAAGACCGGTATGACATCATACTTTGCTGAACTCGCTAGTTTCTCAAAAATATTACGTCCACTCTCCACCGAAATATGTCTTTCAGCAGAATATCCTCCTAATACAATGCCCACTCGCTTCCGATCCGTTTGTTCTTTTTGCAAAGACTGAATGGCATCATCCACCACATCCAACAGTGCTTTATAAGTAGGCTTACCTTCTTCTGCCAGCCGTTCTTGTATCGAAGTTCGAATAATATAAGTCAAAAACTGAGACGGATTCAAGCCAATTTCTGCGGCCTGATGAAAGAAGAAAGAAGAAGGTAGCATACCCGATGTGGTATTCGGGTCATTGAGGAAAATCTTATCTTTTGTGAAAAAACCATCTATTCGAGCATAGGTTTGAAAACCCAATTTCTGAAATAGCTGTTCACACTCTTTCCGAATCGCATTAATCTCCTGATCCCCTAAATCAATAGGTGTCAATTTCCTGGATAAGCCAGGCATATACTTGGACCGATAATCGAATAGGTCTTGTGCTTTGATGATTTCAGTAGGGGGTAAGGCAACACAACTGCCATCCTCCATACGAATGACAATACAAGAGAACTCTTTCCCTTCAATAAACTCCTCAACGATCACTTTCTCTTCCGACTGCGCTCCTTCTAACAAGAGCACCCCTTCACTTTCAGCAGGGAGTTCGTTCAAGAAAGTCAGGAGTTTTTCAGGATGATAAAAGGTAGTCCTATCTTCCTGGTAGCTCAGCGTTAGCGGAAAGCCCAAGCCATGTCTGATATCTGTCAAGTCGCGTATGTAAGCGACTTTTTCTTTTTCACTAAGTGCTTGCCATTTAAAAACGGGGAGTCGCCATCTAAAGAAAGCTTGGTCCATGGCCTTATAAAAACCGACCGCTCCTTCCTTTTCATTGATAATGGATACGCCGATGGATGATCCTTGATTGGCAGGTCGGATGACCATCGGAAAGCGGATTTGCTCCTTAGCTGAATCGAAAAAATCATTATTTTCTCGATTCACCCACTGTTCTTTCCGGATGGTAATCACGGCTGGACAAGGGAAACCCAATGCCCCCATGACTTCCTTCTGGCGTGCTTTATCCATCCCCAGCTTACTCGCCTCTACCCCACTCCCCGTATAAGGGATTTGTAGCGCTTGCAATTGTTGCTGAATCTGCCCGTCTTCTCCGTACTCGCCGTGCAGTGCCAAAAAGGCAACATTGATCAGTTGCGGTAATTCCTCCGGCTCGATCTTTTGCCCTACCTTATTCAACAAGTCATCCTGTAGCTCATCCGACAAAGGTCCGAGGCTTTCTTGGTAGACTTGAAAAGAATGAGGTGAATCGGGCAGGCTATCGACCGGTGGGAAAAAGTCGCGAATTGACCCTTTATAAATGTAAGCCCAGTCCAATAAGGTGAAGTTGCAGTAACTATCCACAAAGATAGGAACAGGCTCAAAAATTGACTTATTGAGGTTGTCATATACCGTACGGCCTCCAGCAAAAGAAATCTCTCGCTCTCTGGAAGGACCGCCAAAAAAGATACCTACTTTTATTTTCATATCGCTATTGGCGCTCATATCGGCGCAAATTTAGCTTAAAATGGATAGCGGATGGCATTTTTTGCGGAGAATATTGGGAAACTACATTTTCTTTGCCATCCATTTGGCGAAGATATAAAGAATTTTTTATGAACCGAGAGATGCTTAGGCTGGCTGTGCCCAATATTTTGAGTAATATTTCTGTGCCCCTATTAAGTTCGGTCGATACCCTGCTCATGGGCCATTTGACGGCGCTCCATATTGGGGCAGTTGGGGTCGGTGCAATGGTCTTTAATTTCATTTACTGGAATTTTGGTTTCCTACGCATGGGTACAACTGGGCTCACGGCACAAGCCTACGGTCGGCAAGATGAAGCGAGTATGATGCACACCTTAGGCCGAGGCTTGTTGGTGGCCATAGTGCTGGCCATTATTATTTTAGTATTTCAATATCCTTTGATTGAGGCTTCCCTCTTTTTGTTGAATATTTCCGAAGAACAACGACCCTTAGTGGAAGAATATTTTTACATCCGCATTTGGGCCGCTCCTGCTACCTTGGCTTCTTATGCCATTCTAGGGTGGTTCTTCGGCATGCAGAATGCTATTTTTCCATTAATCTTGACGCTGGCTGTTAACTTGACTAATATTATCGTGAGCTGGATTCTGGTCAGGGAATATGGTATGGATACCGCCGGTGTGGCTTATGGTACCTTGATCGCCCAATATGTCGGTTTAGTCGTAGCTGTGTTTCTTTTCTTCGGTAGGTATCGTTCCTTTTTATCCCATTTCAGTCAGCAGGCCATTCTCCAGTGGCAAAGCCTAAAAGGGTTTCTGGCTTTAAATGCCGATATCTTCATACGTACCTTCTGCCTGACCTTTGCCTTCGGTTTTTTCTACAGTCAATCGGCTAGCGAAGGCACCCTCATCCTAGCCGCCAACGTGATCTTATTGCAGTTTCTCAACTGGATGTCCTATGGTGTAGACGGATTTGCTTTTGCCTCAGAAAGTTTGGTGGGGAAATATGCAGGAGCCGGAGATAAAAGCAAAACCATGCAGGCTATTCGGCTTTCTTTCTTTTGGGGAATGGGGTTGGCCGGCTTGTATGCGCTGGTATACGGTATCGGGGGAATGGCAATTTTAGAACTATTCACCAATAAAGCGGATGTCTTAGCTGCTGCTCGACCTTTCTTGGTATGGATGGTGGTTTTTCCATTATTGAGTACTCCTTGTTATATCTGGGATGGTGTCTTTATCGGGCTAACCGCAGCCAAAGCCATGCGAAATAGTATGCTGCTATCGCTCGCCGTTTATCTCCTCATTTATTTCTTATTACAAGATACCTATGGTAATCATGGACTCTGGCTGGCGCTTTTGCTGTTTATGGTAGCGAGAGGCTTGTTTCAGTGGGCTTTGTTTTGGCGGAAGGGGGTGGAATTGGCGTAGAGGAGGTGGGAAAAGGGCGTTTTACTCCGACTGTTGTGAGTGAATGGGTGAATGGGGTGAATGCGGTGAATGCGGTGAATGGGTGAATGGGGTGAATGGGTGAATCAGTCAGCATTGGTATCTAGGTGTTGCGGGTTGGGCTACATTTTGTAGGTGTTGATTAGGAGGCCGCCATCGTAGGTTTCGGAAGAAAGCAATTGGCCTTTCCACGACTTTTGGGAAGAGCCAAATAAGGGCACGCCAGCTCCCAATAAAATAGGATTGAGTTTAATCTTCAGTGTATCGATCAGATCGTGTTCCAAGCACCAAGCGGCTAATTCGCCGCCCCCGCATAAGTAAATGGGCGTCCCCTCCCCTTTTTTTAGGGATTGGATGAAATCCAAATCCAAGGAAATGACATGGACTTTTTCATGGGCGTTTTCGAAAGAAAGCGTTTCGGAGACAATATAATGCTCCATATGCGGATAAGCGGGCTGGCCTGCTTCCAACCCAAATTTATACCCAAACTCATAGGTTTTTCGCCCCATGATAACGGTATCGAAAGCTTGCAGGTCATTGAGGTATTGCGTGACGCCATTTCCTTCTCCCACAAACAAAGAAACGTCTTCCTCTGGGCCTGAGATATAGCCATCTAGAGAACTGGCTACGTAATAGATAATTTCTCGCATGGATTGCTTAGGATTGAGGTGAATAGGCGCTAAGCCAAAAGGTTCGTTAATTGCCTTTTTTACATTTTTGATGAGAAAAAGGTTCCCCGGTCATTTATCGAAAAGTCTATTTATCTATGTTTCTCCCGCAATATTTGTAGGAGGAAGATGATCAATGCTCCATCCAGGTCAATTGTGGCCAATTTCCTTTCACATAAGGCTGCGCAGGGCCGGGTGTCGATCTGCCCTCTATGATGATTTTTGTTATTTTTTGGGTGAGTTGCTCTACCACTTCTGGCTGTTCAAAATAGAGGTTGTTGCTTTCTCCGGGGTCTTCTTCCAAATTATACAACTCATAGGGTGCTTCACTGGGCTTAGGATCTATCCACCTCGGTGGCAAGGAGCCTCCCGAGCCTCTTAACATATTCAATTTCCACGGCCCTTCGCGAATAGCAAAGTGTCCAGAAACGGAGTGATGAATCACCGGTCCACGCACATTACTATCCGATGTATCACCCTTCAAAATGGGGTATAAACTATAGCTATCTTCTCCCATACTTTCAGGAATATTCACCCCTATGATATCAGCTATCGTAGCCAGGTAATCGGTCTGGCAAACAGGGATACCTGTCTTGCTACCGGCAGCAATTACCCTAGGCCAACGCATCAGAAAAGGAACCCGATGCCCCCCTTCGTAGATGTCCCGTTTACCCCCTTTAAAACCCAGACTACTGTAGTGCTGGTAAGTCTCAGATTGATGCACATAGTTGGTTTCTGCGCCATTGTCAGAGGTAAAAATAACCAGGGTATTATCTTCTATGCCATTTGCTTTTAAAGCATCGAGTACTTGCCCAATCCGGTGATCCGTTTCTTCCATAAAATCTCCATAGTTTCCACAATCGCTACGGCCCTGAAAGTCGGGATGGGTACAATGGGGTAAATGCGGACTGGTTAAAGGCAAGTACAAAAAGAAGGGTTGGTCATTCTTAGCGCCCTCCGCTACTTGATTGATATATTCTACTGCTTTAGCCGCAAAAGTTTCCAGTACTAATTCATCATTGAATGAGGTCGCAACCTCTACCCAATTCTTCCCGGCTGGTTCTTTTTTATAAGGAGGCGTCATTCGGTAAGCATGGGGCCTTATTTCGTTCCCATAGGATCGTGGGTTGCTATCCTTTTTCTTTACCGTCCACCAGACCGGAGGATCCAAGACCTTATCATTTTCCAGATAGGTGAGGATGCCATAGTTCATGGAGGCGGGTATGCCGAAGAAATAATCAAAGCCCTTTTCTATGGGTCCGTCGGTGAAGGGCTGGGACCAATCCCTGTCTTGGCCTAAGGTGCCTGCAAATTCCATTTGAAGATGCCATTTTCCGACCATGGCAGTTTGGTATCCATCCGCTTGGAGCAAGGAAGCAATCGTCATCCTATCTTTTTCAATCAAACAGGGGCCATCGGCTCCGAGTACACCTTTTTTCAAGGAGGTCCGCCAGCTGTAACGCCCACTTAGGAGCGAATCTGTCTCTTATACACATCTGACGCTGCCGACGAAGAGGA
>CAJXUM010000127.1 GCA_913060855.1 uncultured Lewinella sp.
ACGAGATCAGCCTCGGTCTCGTGGGCTCGGAGATGTGTATAAGAGACAGTTGTAACATATCTGCCAATCGCTCATTTTGTAGTTGCCGGAGCTTGGGTAAGGGAAGGGTTTCTATCGTTTTGTTGAAGAACATGGTGGTGTTTTTAGCTATCGACCAAAGTAGTGATTTTTTGATGAAGAGCTAAGTACTCGATTCCTGAAAATGTAATGGAACAAAAAAAAGCGTATTTTCGTTAGAAGACATACGTTAATAGACTTTATGATGAAATAATTTAGCTCTCTACAAATTATTTCATCATAAAGTCTAATATATACCCGAATACCGTGCCACAGCGGCTCAAGGCTGGGGCACAATCAAACTCAACGTTATATGACCACCATCGTACATACCCCTACCACCCAGCTATCACATAGCCTGGATTTTTACAAAAAACTAAACTTCGAAGTGCTATCAGCTGAAGATCCAACCTTGGTAACAGATGGAAAAGCGATTATTGAAATCAATCCAGATCGCTATGCCCGAGCTGGCGTAAAATCTTTCAAACCTTCTTGGACAGAAGAAGTCGTAGCCTTAGAGAAACTGACAGCCGTTACAAAAATAGATAAAGGCTATTTATTGAGCGACCCTTGCGGCACTTGGATTTATTTGATCGAAGAAGAATTTGAAGCCGCCACGGTAAGTATTGAAATGGAAAACCCTTGCTTTGGTATACCGGGTAATTTTATGGGCTTGAGTTTGGAGACGACGGATATGGAAGCCTCAGCGGCTATCTGGACAACATTGGGTTTTACGCAAGGAATGGGTTCCTTGGACCAGGGCTGGGTTGTGTATATGGATGCCTCAGGTTTTGGAGTAAGTCTAATGAAACCACTGACTTGCCCACATTTGTTCTTTAATCCCTCTCTTACGTATTTCAATGGCAAAAAGAATCCAGCAATCATCGCCAAGATTCAAGAACTGGGTATTCCTATCACAGAAGAAATTACTCATTTTAATAAAGAAGGCAAGGTTGATAATATCATCATCCGCGATCCGGGTGGCTATGGCTTTTTTATTTTCAATGATTAGAAACCGCTATGAAACGACAAATTATTGCGATGGGTGGGGGAGGCTTTTCCATGGAGCCAGACAATCCTTTACTCGATGACTATATCTTGGCACAAGCCGATAAGCCCCAACCGAAAGTGTGTTTTATTGGCACAGCCAGTGGTGACTCGGAACGATACATCAGTAATTTTTATGAAGCCTTTCGGCAAAAAGATTGCCAACCGGCTCATCTTTCTCTTTTTCAAGGACATACCAATAAGATAGAAGACTTTGTCATGGAGCAAGATGTTTTCTATGTGGGCGGCGGAAACACGCGCAACTTATTAGTGCTATGGAAAGAATGGGGTTTAGACCGAATGCTACGCAAGGCCTATGATAAAGGAACTATAATGGCTGGGATCAGTGCGGGTTCAATTTGTTGGTTTGAGCAGGGACTAACGGATTCGGTACCGCTTCAATTGAATAAATTGGACTGCCTCGGTTTTCTGAAGGGCAGTAATACGCCTCATTTTGATGGTGAAGCCGAGCGACAAGAAAGTTATCGTGGGAAAGTACAATCGGGAGAAATGCTAGGAGGCATAGCTTGTGATGATAGCGTAGGCTTACATTTTATAAATGAAGAATTGGTCAAAGTCATTTCATCTGTTCCTGGAAAATTGGCTCGCCATATTGAATGTCGGGAAGGCCAATTGAAGGAAACCCTTCTAAGTCCGATTTATTTGTAGGTTAGTCGTTACTAAATGCTTTTTCAGAGAAAAATAGAGAATATTAAAAATAGAAAATAGATTAAAATTATACCTATGTTTAGTTTCGCAGCCATTTTTATATTGACCCTTATTATCGGACTTATTATACTTCCCATTGTAAGTTATTGGAAACTCTTTGAAAAAGCAGGAAAACCTGGCTGGGCAGCTATTGTCCCGATTTACAGTACACTAGTTTTGTTAGAAATTATCAATAAACCCTGGTACTGGCTATTGTTGATGATTATTCCATTTTTCGGAATAATCTGGGCGGTCTGGGCGATCAACCTATTTGTCAAATCCTTTGGAAAAGACGAAGCTTACACTGTAGGTGTTTTGTTCTTGCCTTTCATATTCTTACCACTGATGGCCTTTGATGAAGAATCCGACTATCTAAGTTTGGAAGCGCCTTACCAATATGCAGGCACGCTTGATGATGAGTATGTGTAGGTAATTATGTTACTTGCCTTTTTACAAAAAAGCAAACAAGTACCAAGCTCCCTAAGCCTAAAAAGATAGAAATGGTAAATCGCTCAATCCATGTCGGAGTACCATTGATAAGAGCAATCATAGACAATAGAAATGGCACGCTAAAAAGCAAGGCTATGTTCTTGATAAAGCCTTTGGCGTGCACCAATGCAAAAGAAGCCAATAATAAGGCAAGGCCCAAGCACAACCATTTGAGCCAGGTAAATAGCTGTAGCTGAAATAAAAAGGCCGCAATATTCAAATCATTGGGGTCATTGGCATAGGTCCGTGTGATATTGAGGAGTTGAATGTTTTCAAGTACATCACCTAAAAGAATAATAACAGCCAGCACTTGGCCGACTACCAGCCATTTGATCTTAAACTGTTGCTTGGCGACTTTGAAAAAGAAGAAAATAAAAGAAGCATAAGTCAGCATAAAGGCAAAGTCGATATAATTTCCCCGATCCATTCCCATTCGTTCGGCTTCTGATAGAGGCGCCAAAATAGCCTGAATATCTCCTGTTGAAGTAGCAAATTCAAAAGCAATGACTTTACTGGAAAAACCCAATACCTCTCCCTTCGGGAATTGGCTTCCCATCGCCATCATACAGATTAGTAGAGGTATAGCAAAAAGGCCGAGCTTAGTAAAAGGTTTATTTTCAAAAAAATTGGTTGCCATGATATAAGGTACTTGAGGGTTGAAGGAAAAGAACTAAGTCAAAAATTGTCAGAGAACCAAAATATTAAGGTCATTGCTGACTAGTGGCTTATTTATATGGCCAAATACGGTCATGGATTAATGATTTAATTCCTAATTTTGCTTGGCAACTGATAATAACCAAGCAATAAGGGATGGAAAATACACTTTTTGGAATAGAAAATTTGGATACCTATCTAGTATTAGGCATCCTGGTCGTATTTGGTGTTTTGGAAGTGATGGCGGGCTACCTGCATCGGTCTCAGCGAACTCGCAGTGATTGGATTCAAGAAATGGGCGGCTTTTTTGCCTTATCAGTATTGATCAAGCCTGCCATCGTAGTGGCTGTTTTAAGTATAGGAAAAACCTTTATCCCGAGCTACATCGGTGTTTTTGGCCAGTGGAGTTTATGGCTCATGTTACCTTTCTATCTACTAATAGATGATGTGCTGCAATATTGGTATCATCGTTCAGCCCACGAGTATGAATGGCTATGGAAGTTGCATCGACCTCATCATCAGGCGGAAGAGATGGGCTTTTTTGTTTCTTACCGGAATGCAGCTTTGTATTATATACTCATGCCTAATATCTGGTGGATTGGTATCGTCACTTTTTTAGGTGGGGGAGCAGGTGTTGCTTTAGGCCTTATTCTGAAACAGCTGGTAATCATTGGTGCACATAGCCCTACCAAATGGGATAGGCTATTGTACAAATATAAATGGTTGAGTCCAATCACCTCCATCGTTGAACGAATCATCATTACCCCTGCCTTCCATTTTGCACATCATGGGAAATCAATGAAAGATGGTATTAGTGACCCCAATGGCAATTACGGCAATATGTTTTCGATCTGGGATCAACTCTTTGGCACCGCTAAATTTACGCGTCGCTTCCCCATGGAACTAGGACTCGTCAATGATCCTAAAGAGAAATGGACGGCTGCCTACTTCTATCCGCTAGTCACCTCCGATAAACCCGAAAGTGAATTAGCAAAGGGCTTCAAAAAACAAGATTCTCGTATCGAGGAGCCTAGTAATATCCACTTGGAGGCAGGCCAGTACCTTTGGTGCCAATGCGGCTATAGCCAAAACCAACCTTTTTGTGATGGCTCCCATCATGGCACGAAGTCCAAACCCCTATTGTTTGAGGTGAAAAAAGCACGATCTATGCGGCTGTGCAATTGTAAAAAGACGGGCAGTGGCCCTTTTTGCGATGATTCGCACTTGCCCCCCCGTAACGGGTAAATTCATTTACCCAGTTCAGCCAATTCAATAGCAGGCAAGATAATTGGCCTAGCCCTAAAGCCAGCCTTAACTTTTGTAAAGTATTTCAACGCTTCAATCATGGCTGCCGAGTCTATTTAATAAAATAGAGATCTAAGTTTCCCAAAAAATACTTGCGCCAACTCAAAATTATATACAAATTGTACTTGCGCACAGTATAAATCATCATTTTGGAAAGTTTAAAAATCGAGTTCATCCACTCACGGTGACTACGATTTATTCGATTAACGCTGCTCTATGAAATTAGAAAAAATCAAACCATTCTACCGTGGTAACTTACCACATATGCAGCCTATTGGTTCGACGTTCTTCGTTACCTTTCGTTTACAAGGTTCCCTTCCAAAAGAAAAAATGTTCCTTCTTAAAAAAGCCTTCTTACAAAGCGAGAAAGGAATGCGAATGGAACAATTAATAAGAGAGATGGATGCCACTGGTCAATCCAATTCTTCCTTTTTTCAGCTTTATGATAGTCTATTGGAAAGCACAATGGAAGGGGCCCATCATTTAAAGAATCCCGCAATGGCTAAACTAGTGCAAAAAGAGCTACATCGTTTTGATGGAGAACTTTACGATTTAATCTGCTATTGCATCATGTCTAATCATGTACATATTCTGATTGATACGAGCATACAAATTCCCGACAACTTTGAAGTCGTAAATTGGGAATCCCTGGAATTTGAACCTCTCCAGACTATCATGAAGAGGATTAAAGGCCCTACCGCTATCTATGCTAATCGACTCCTGGAATCGTCAGGAAGGTTTTGGCAAAAGGAAAGCTATGATCGCTATATACGTGACCAGAGAGAATATGATAATGTTGTTGCCTATATCCTGAACAACCCTGTGAAAGCTGGATTAGTAAAGACTTGGGAGGAATACCCGTTTACATACATGAAGTAAGGTGGCGGATCAATTTATTGGCCGAGCCCTCCCCAGCCAGTTCTGCTGCCGCCTTTTCACGCGCCCCTAACTAGGCTCCGCCTTATGAATCTATCTAATAAATTAGCTGGTTGCGGGAACTTTGCCCCTCCTTTTTATGTACCCCATACAAGCTAAATATTGTCTTCATGCCTTATCAAACGATCCAGGGTACCATCCAACCCATTGATCCCTCGGAATATCCTGCCGTGGTCGACGTCTGGGAAGCCTCAGTGCGAGCCACCCACGATTTTCTCACAGAAAAAGACATCCAATATTTTAAACCACTCATCCTCAATCAGTACCTAGCGCTAGTAGAACTCTCTTGCCTCAAAGATGATCAAGGGAACATTGCTGGCTTCATGGGAGTGGCAGAGGGGAAAATCGAAATGTTGTTTATTCATCCAAGTCTCCGAGGACAAGGAATTGGAAAAAGATTACTCCAACATGCTACTCACCAATTGAAAGCTTACGAAGTAGATGTCAACGAACAAAATGAACAAGCTGTCGGCTTTTACAAACACTTAGGGTTTGAAGTAAAATCTCGTTCCGAATTGGATGGCCAAGGAAATCCTTTTCCACTCCTTCACATGAAATATGCGATATGAATCGACTAAAGATCAGGGCACTTCGCGAGGCAGATTGCGAAGCTATTCACCAAGCCTTTGTGGCGCAGGGGTGGAAAAAGCCAGCCGCTAAGTACTATAAATATTTAGACTTCCAATCAAAAGGAGTGCGCGACATTTTAGTCGCCACTATTGAGGAAGAATTTGCGGGTTACCTCACCATCAACTGGATTTCGCATTACCCTCCTTTTAAGACCCAGAAAATTCCAGAAGTCGTAGATTTCAATGTACTTAAAAAATTCCAACGCAAAGGGATTGGTACCGCCTTGATGGACGAAGCGGAAGCTCGGATTAAACGCGTTTCTCCTTATGCCGGAATAGGCTTTGGTGTCCCTAAAGACTATGGTGCGGCCCAGATTTTATACATCAAAAGAGGATATATCCCCGATGGTGAAGGAATGCTTTTAGATGGCAAACCTTTACCATATGGTACCCAAGTTGAGATAAGTGATGGTTTAGTTTTTTACCTGCTTAAACGTTTATGAGGCAGTAAATCTATTGAGCTTAAATATCCTTTTACCGTCTGAATTGAGTCAATACATACTTATAAAAAGCGGCTGAATCGGCTAGTTGAAGGACTACATCTACAGCCCGCCCTTTCTTTTGGTCTTCGAATAGTGTGCCCTGCCAGAAATCTTCGGTTTCTATGCATAATTTCATAGAGGTAGGTGGCGCAAAGAATTCTGGATGAGGAATATAAGAAGTCGTTAATACATCCCACATGTCATAGAAGGCTTCGGTCGCAACGATCTCATAGCTTTGGTAGGCTACCTCGGAGTATTTATATTGCTTCGCTTGATACTGTAAATCGGCCATGAAGCCAGTAGTGATAGCTGCTGAATTGGTCACATCCAAGGGGAATAGGGTGATCGGGAAAGTCGTATTGTCGAATACCCATTGGATGGCTTCTGGGTCACAAAAGGCATTCCATTCTGCTTTGGGATTAGCCACTTCCGGGGGGAGGGTAGCGGGGTCGAGATTCCCGGCCACATTGATAGCCCCGCCCATCCAGATAAGCCGATCTATTGCATTGCTCAGTTTCGGGTATTTCTCTAATACATTACGTAGCGTTGTCATCGGGCAATTCACCAAAAGAGTGATTTTTTCTCTTTTTTTTAGGGCCTGCTTGAGTTGATTGATGAGGAAAAGGTCGCCATCAGGATAAGATGGCCAGGCAGGATTGTTAGGCGTGTTAGTCAGGCAATCAATCTTACTTTCCTTGATGCAATCTCCTCGATATTGCCAGGGGAAAGGATTCCACTGTCGGGCGCGACTTAGCGTAATGGGGTTCTTCTTTTGATTAATACCGAGGTATTCCTGAATCCTCCATTGGGACTGCATGGCATAAGTGTAGATACAGTCGGCATTCATGATGACAGAGCCTAGGTAATCGACTTCTTCCATGGTGGTGAGTAGGAGAGCCGCCATGAATTCGTCGATCGCCGCATCGTGGTTGAATAATACCTTTTGTTTAGCCATTTTTAGGGTTATTTGGTGTTATTTGATACTGTCAATTACCCCCAATATTCCGCAATCTTTCGCTTCAAAAAATCAGCAGATCGTTGGAGTTGATCAAAGCCATCGACGCCGTCCTCAATACTAATCCAACCTGCGAAACCAGCTGCTTTCAGAATAGAAAAGATTTTATCGTAATCATTGAGGCCTTTTCCTATCTCTCCATGTTGGAGCAATGAGGCATAACCAACACTGTTTTCTTGTTGGCGAAGTTCTTCCATCGTACCGCGCGCAAGATAACGATCAGAGGCGTGCATGGTGACGACTCGATCTTTCACTCGCTCTAGTAAAACGATAGGATCTTCACCCGCTAGGATGGTGTTGCTGGGGTCATAATTGACGCCAAAGTGATCATCGGTAACTCGACTGACTAAGTCGCAAAAAACATCAGTCATCTGGGCGAATTCCGGATAGGTCCAGTAATTATCCTTGTAATGGTTTTCGATAATGAGGGTAATGCCATAGGATCGCGCCAAAGGCAGGCAAGCCTCGATAGCATCCACAGTATATTGTATACCTTCTTCCCTGGAAACCTCTGGTCGGCGTTGACCAGAAAGCACCCGGCAGAAAGTACCTCCTAAGGCAGCCGTCATCTCTATCCATTGTTTTTCCTTTTCTACTTCTGCTTGTCGGAAATTTGGATCGGGATGTGTGAAATCTGGTGAGCAGCAGAGCATGGGAATAGCTAGGCCATGATCAGCCGCCATCTGACGGTAGGTCGCCCAAGTTGAACGGTCTCTGAGGGCAATAAATCCGCTGTAGAACTCTAATCCATCTACACCTAGGCTAGCGCCCATCTCTATCCATTTTTGCAGAGACATTGAATTGTCGACGCAAAGGGCGTCCATATAAGCTTTCGGGAATGCGGCTAATTTAGGTATCATGGTTATCTCCTTCTTTTGAGGGTATTCGAGCAATAATAGGATATTGGTTGAGTTCCATCACCGTACCGGAAATGGGGCGACTCTCATCACTCAACCAAAAAACAATTTGTCGAGCAATATCTTCGGGTTGGGTCATTTTTCCACTAGGGATTTCATCTGCACCTAGTTGCTCAGGCCAATCTTTGGGCAATCCATCTGCCAATTTGTATTTGTATTCATTGGCGGTGAGCACCCAGCCCAGGTTGAAATGATTAACGCGGATTTGCTCGGTAGCTAGTACATTGCCTAGGTTTCGGGATAAGGTCATTAAGGCGCCCTTGGACACGGCATAAGCCAGCAGTCGGGGCTCGCCTGTGTAAGCATTGACGGAGCCGATATTAACGACACTCCCTTGTGTAGCGCGCAGGTAGGGCCGAGCTGCTTTGATAAGCAACATCGGGGCCCTTACGTTGACGGCCATTACTTCATCGAATAAGGTAACATCGGTGGAGTCTAAGTTGGATCGTACGATGTAGGCCGCATTGTTTACCAATCCATCTATCTGGCCAAAAGCAGCGATAGCCGCCGCGATGATCTTTTTAGGTGTACTAGGATCTTTGAGATCGGCTTGATAGAAATGAGCTTTAGTACCTAGCTCCTCGACCAAAGCCTTTCCGGCGGGAGCATCTAAGCCATGAATAAGCACCTGGGCACCTTCGGCGATACATAGCCGAGCTGCTGCTTCGCCTATTCCTGAGGTAGCACCCGTTATAATGATGGTTTTATCTTTGAGTCTAGCCATATCTAGGGTCTGAGTATCGCCTTCACTATCTCTCCAGAATGCATGGTCTGGAAGGCTTCCTTCCAATCGGTCAACCCCCATTCTCCTCCGATAATCGGATCAATATCTAGCATGCCGGTGGAGAGTAATCGGAGCACTCGCTCCCAGATCGGCCAATTATGGCTAAAGCTACCTTGTAAGGTGACGGCCTTCTGTACCAATGGATCAATGGAGAAATCAAGCGGCTGTGGACCCCAGCCCACTTTACTGATCCAACCCGCAGGCCGAACGATATCAATCGCGGTTTTCAAGGTTTGTGACACGCCTGCTGCATCGATCACGCCATCTACCCCTAAACCATCCCCTTGCTTCACCCAGTCTGTATAATCACCGGTAATGATATCACAGCCATATTGTTGGGCAATAGCTAGCCGAGTGGCGTCTTTTTCCAAACCCGCCACCGCTACAATAGCCCCTTGTAATTTGGCCAGGGCTGCACAAAGCAAACCGATTGGGCCCGGACCAATGACGACGATATAATCCCCAGGGCTGATATTTACATTCTGGACGGTAGCGCTATAGGCTACGCAACAAGGTTCGGTTAGCGCTGCTTTTTCTAAGGCAAGGCCTTCTGGCACATGATGGAGACAGCGTGCAGGTACGCTTACATATTTGGTCATCGCTCCGTCCACGCCATAGCCGAAGCCTTTTCGGGTAGGGTCGAGGTTATAGCGACCTTGGTGTCTTAAAGGAGAATTCAAGTCTATCACGGCTGCTGTTTCACTCACCACGCGATCGCCTTCTTTCCAGCCTTGCACATTCTTTCCAAGCGCTGCAATTCTACCCGAGAATTCATGACCTAGTACGACCGGATAATTTACGGGCCAACTATGGTCGGAAGTCCATTGGTGCAAATCACTGCCACATACGCCTACCGCTGCTACTTCTAATAATACATGTTGTGGGCCAATTTCGGGTTTGGGAATTTGGCGCAACTCCACGCTGTACTTTTCGGGAGAAAAATTAACGACTGCTGTTTCCATAATTGTGCACTTTATCGCAGATGAGTTTTAAAATACTTCCTAAATCGCCGCTGGCTGTTTTGAAAGCGTCGGCATCAATAGTAAGGGGAGCGCCGAGGACAACGAGCGGTGCGCCATAGCTGGGCGTATTGATGGCTTGTTCGATGGTGAGTCCGCCGACGGCCTGGACGGGCACATTGACAGCAGCTACCACTTCTCTCAATTGATCCTGTCTCTTATACACATCTGACGCTGCCGACGAAGAGGATAGTGTAG
>CAJXUM010000128.1 GCA_913060855.1 uncultured Lewinella sp.
GAGATCAGCCTCGGTCTCGTGGGCTCGGAGATGTGTATAAGAGACAGGGATATAGGATATTTATCCCCGAACCCAGTCGGCCGCTTGCAGTTCCACTCTCTCTTATCCCAACCCATTTATTGGGAAATTGAAAGCGTAGTTCAAGTGCTTATGGCATAGGATTTTTAGCCCCTTCTTCTTTCTCCAAAAATTACCAAAGTGATTGGCGAATACCCCGGTAAGTCTAGGAATTTATAAAGTTTTGCGCATATAGTCCATCTGTTTGCACATATAGTCCAAGGACCTTTTTCTTCCTCTCCGCATCTTTGCAGTGAATTTAAATAAGCCGAAATGATAAGGAAGGGGTGCCCTCAAATACCTTCCTGTCTTAAGGCATCAAAACTTTAAAATTGTTACTGTAAAAGACTTAACCATGGCACAACAAAATTCACCACTATTTAAGAGATCTGGATGGATTATTTTAGCACTATTTTTATTGACACTACCATTTTTTATTAACTATGAAGTTCAGGAGGAACTCAAAGGGAAGGATAGATTTACCACCACCTTTGTGACTTTAGAGGATCACAATCCCGATTACTGGAAAGCAGATGGACCTTTTGGACATTATGTAAGAGAACATGAACTATCAGAATTGAGAGATAAAAATGCCAAACACTTTCCTGCTTACGATGGAAACGTAGCTGTTATTAGCGGTGGAGCTATACACTATTTAGACGAAGAAAACATTTGGCAGGAAATTGATACCCGAATAAGAACATCTCAGGTTCCTGGTTATGCATTTGAAAATACGCGTAATGGGATTAAGACCTGGTATCCAAATGAAACAGGTAAGACTGTCGAAGTAGGATTTGGCAGTGAGTTTTTATCAATTGGAGGAAATATGACTTTGGGCTGGGAGGACGAAGATGGAAGTATACTAAAGCTACAATCTTCCACTTATTCATTTCCGGAAGCCATTGATAATAAAGTGGTTTATCACGCTTTCCTTCCTGGTGTAGACAATGAATTTGAGATAGAGCCAGATAAAGTAAAAAACAAGTTAATCTTAAAAAGTCGACCTGAAGCGAAAGGCAAGTTTTTGGTATTGAGTGAGCAAATGACTTTACCTAAAGGTTGGACGGTTAAGCTGAAGGAAGGATCTGTTGGTGAGTTGCTTGAAACAAAAAATGGTTTCGCGATCGTGGACAAGATAGGAATGCCACAATTGTATGTGCCGGCACCGGAAATTTACAGTATTGGCGATCAGGTACTTCCAGGAGAAGAACTACCTGCGAAGTGGATTTTGGCGCAAGAAGGTCAGGTTTTAACTTTAAAAATGCAGGTAGAGCAGGCCTGGTTGCAAGATGAAGCAAGAAGTTACCCGGTTGTTTTGGATCCTACGGTCACCCTTTTTGGGTTCAGGTCTGGTTTTGTCACCAACAATTCTCAAGCAGGAAATGACCCAAATCAGGCATTTACTGGAACTTTTAATGGAAAGAACCATAGGGGGTGGATGCAATTTAATACAGCTAGTATTCCTGATGATTCTAGAATTGATAGAGTAAGAGGAATATTGGAAACTGGGTCATTTTTTAACACAGGATTAGTTATAAAGGTGAATCAAGTTTCCGGCGTTTATGGTAACTATAATAGCGGGCAAGTGCCAGCCGTTTATCAGGATTTAGGAACGAGCCCTACCTATGTCAGTTTTGATTGTTTTAGCCGAGACCAATACCCTATATTCTCTTCCTATTTTGATTTTGGTGCGCAGGCAGCAGCAGATTTAAAAACCAGGTTAACTGAGAATAGGTTTCAAATAGGAATTGCTTACCCAGGCAGTGCAGCTCAATGTAACCAGCGTGGTTGTCGCTATGTGAGTTTTGACAAAAATAGTTCTTTAATTAGCGTTTCATATTGTGTACCCTTCAATATCAGAACACAACCTACAGCGCAAACAGGCTGCAAAAATGGTGATGCAACCTTTACGGTTGCTTTAAGAGGAAGCGGACCAATTACTTCCCAGCAATGGCAATACACTGCTGACGGCGGTTCTACTTGGAATGACCTCGCGAATGGTGGAACAGTCCCTGCGATTTCAGGGGCAACAACTACGAGTCTAAGCTTATCAAATGTACCTGAATCCTGGGAGGGCTATTTATTCAGATATGGAGCTACTAATAGCTGTAGGGATGGAATAGTATGGTCAAACGGAGCAAAATTAAATATCACAAAAGTCCCGACAGTTCTTTCCAGTCCAGCAGGGGAGGCAATTTGTGAAGGAGGTAGCACTTCTTTTAGCGGATCATTTTCAAATGCAACTAGTTACCAATGGCAACAATCCACTGATGGAGGAAGCAATTGGACCGACCTGGGTAATACTGAAAACTTTAGTGGAGTAACAACAACTACGCTTAATATCACGAATGCCCCTGCTTCCCTTAATGGCATACAATTTAGACTGAAAGGCTACAATGCCTGCGAAGAAAATTTCACCAATGCCGCCACTTTAGACTTGACATTATTCCCTACCATTTCCGATAACCCAACTGCTGCTACTACCGTGAAAGGGCAAAGCACCTCTTTGTTCGCTAGCCTAAGTGGAGAAACTTCTCGAGAATGGGTTTACACCACAAATGGTGGAGTTACATGGACGCCATTGTCAGACGGAGGGACCGAACCTAGTATAACTGGAGCAACATCCAATACACTCAACTTAGGTAATATCCCCCTGTCCTGGGATGGTCGCGAGTTGGCCTTAAGGGGATATAATGGGAGCTGTGGACCGGTCTACACAAATCTTGCACTGTTGACTGTAAAAGATTGCGATATTCCACAAGCCATTTGTAAGGATTATGAGGTGAGCTTAGTGGGGAATTCAGCAACGATAGCAGTAGAGGATGTCAATAATAATAGTACAGCTACCTGTGGTGTGAAAAGTCTAGTTATTTCTAGCAATTCTTTCGATTGTTCTAATGTAGGTGATAATATTGTAACCCTTACCATTACAGATAATAATGATATTTCAAATGCTTGTAATGCGACCGTAACTGTAATAGATAATGTGGCACCAACTGCTACTTGCCAAAACGTTACCGTTCAGCTTAATGCAGCGGGGACTGCTTCTATCACATCTAATGATATTGGCAGTAATTCAGATGACGTATGTGGGCTTGCCAGTCTTTCGCTGGATATCACGAGCTTCGATTGTTCTGCAGTCGGAGACAATACCGTTTCACTGACTGTGACCGACAATAATGGCAATGCTAGTTCATGTCAAGCTACCGTAAGTGTGGTAGATGAGGTTGATCCCACCTTGACTTGTCCACAAGATATGACCATCCAGACTGACCCTGGGGAATGCGGCGCCTATGCGTCTATCCCAAAACCAGCACCTGCTGATAATTGTGGCATCCAAAACCTGAAATCTCGCTACAGAATGCTGGATGAAACAGGTTCCCCTGCAGGAAGTTGGTCAGCCTGGGCAAACGATCAAAGTGGCTTCTTCGATTTAGGCTCCTACGAGATTCAATGGCGCGCCAAGGATGCCTCGAACAATGAAAGCTTCTGTAGCTTCACCCTCGATATCATCGACGAGGAAGCACCTGAAGTTATTTGTAAGGATGTAACGGTTAGCTTTAATGGAGAGGGCAAAATATCAATCCCCAGCGCTTCCGTTTTCGATGAGGTAACCTCCTTTGATGCTTGCGGAGAGGTGTCCTTCCTTAGTCAAAGCTTGGAAGAAGTAAGTTGCGAAAATGTGGGCGAAACCCTTGCCATACAAGTAGTAGGAGTAGACCCCAATGGAAATACCAGCAGTTGTACCGCCCAAGTTTCCGTAGTAGGTATGCCCTGTGATTTTGAAGCGACGGATATCGACTGTACTGATGGGGCAACAGCTAGTTACGATCCAGTAGCAGAAAGTTTTACCCTGATGGCCAATGATTGTTCCGGATACCCCAATGGAGAATACTCGCTCGTGAAGACCGAATTGTGTGGCGATGGGGAGATCATTGCGCATGTGGCGAGCCTGAGTGGCGATGGCAGAGTCGGTCTAGTCATGATGGAAAACGCGGATGCCGAGGCCCGCTTTGTAAGTATCATTAAGGACTTGACCTCAAGAACGAGAACAGAATACCGTACTTCTACTGGAGGTAGCATTTCTTTCAAGAAGAAAAACAGACCAGGCGTGGATTGGCTGAAAATTATCCGAGATGGTAATAGGTTCAAAACCTACACTTCTAGCAATGGCACCTCTTGGAGGTTAGCCCATAGCATCAACTTTTCGAACTTTGAGGAATGTATTAACGCTGGACTCGTACTCTATACTAAATATGCAAGTGTACCCGTAACAGCGGTATTCGACCACGTTAAGGTTAGGAGTGACAATTACAATACTTTCACACAACTTCCGGGTGGTCCAGCTAATGGGGTTGAGGAAAAAGTTCAACAAGTGGCACCAGTTAACTTATCACCAACTATTAGATTAGATGTGGCACCCAATCCCTTCGCTACTCGGACTCAGATTGACTTCAGTCTAGTAGAGCCAGCCGATGTGACGCTGGAAGTCTACAACCTTCAGGGGCAAAGTGTACAGCGCCTACAAAATACCAAATTGGATGCAGGTAATCATCGCTATCAGTGGGATGGAACTTCCGATAACGGACAAAGGATGCCTTCTGGCATATACCTGATACAACTGCGAATAAGAGGTGAGGTTATTAATAAAAAGGTGCTGTTACAACGTTAATAATTACCTGCTTTAGTGCAGAACATTGAGCGAATACTAAGATGACTTTCCTCGAATTTTGTGCTTATAGAGAGAATAGGGTAGAAGATGGACATTCTGAATCTGTAAAGCGGTATCAAGAAACCTTGATACCGCTCTACAATTCTTTGGCCACCTTGTTTAAGCAAGAGGAGTATTCAGCTTTTCCAAGTGCTGAACATACAGAATAGAAAACCATAGACAATGCTACAATGGAGGAGACTTCTAGTCCAAATGAATGTCATATTCCTTAAAGAATACGGCTAAGTAATCCACGGTGGTGAAGTTGGACATGATATAATGATACTCTTTGGCACTCTTAGCGTCTTCCGTGGTGAGTTCCACTTTGTTGGTTTGTAATGAGCGCAGTGCATATTGCTTGGCACTCTCTCCCGATACAAAGAAATGGGCTACTAAGCCCAAATAGTTATTCATGGTCAGATAGTCCTTGTTATCTCGATCCATGATTTCTGCTAACACATTGGTGGCAATTTGAAATTGGTCACTTTTCATAGCGAGTAGCCCAATGTCAAAGAGTTTGTCGGAAGAGCGAGGGATGAGCGTCAGTACATTCAGTACAAGTGGCATCATATCGGGATAATCTCTTTTAAGTGCTGCCAGGGCTATTTTGGTGGTGCAATCCTTGATCTTTCGGGTTTCGTTGCCGTAAAATACGGGATTTTCGGGGGTGTTGTAATTGCTGAGATTCATCAAGATGCCTTTATAAATGGTCAGCACCTCGATCATATTATTTTTACTACCAGGTTCTACAGAATTGGTCACCGCATGACAAAGGGTATCGATGATAGAGATCAAGCCATCGCTATCAAAACTACCGCCGTTTTGATTCATTACGTAGACCAGAATCTCTTCCAATGCTTCTATGACATTACGCGTCTCTGCCCCGCCTTTCGAATAAATACCCATGTATTGTAGGTCTTCAAAAAAGGCAGGATCCAACTGCTCCGTTTTCTTGATCTTACGAAGGATCCTATTCTTGATGACCTGAATAATTTTGGCCCGATAGCCTTGGGACTTAAACATATTGAAAAAGAGAAAGCCAAGAGTAAGAAACAAAAGAAGGCCAAATAAAGCGGTGATAATATCAGCTTTGCTCAGCCGCCATTGTGTCTCTGGAAATATATTGGCAATATAAGCAATCGATACAATGGCGATCAAGATGACGGCCAACACGCAAATCTGAATGGTAATATTTTCGTTATAGTTCTTCTTGCTCATTCGCCGAAGATCATCCGGCATAAAGATCTGATTCACCAAAATGGGTAAGCCCAATAGGAAGACGAATACCGTCACTGATATTTCGACAATGAGATTGATGTAATCGTTTTCCATGGCTGTTTTTTTCCTGCTCTTGCGCTAAAGATCAAGACGATGTCGTCCCATTTTTAGTACTTACTTCCTTGATGAAATCTAATAAAGCGGTATGTGGCATAATGGCATTTTTACGCCTATACTTTATGCTGGTTAGCTTCAATTTATTAAGATCAGCTTTCAGTTCATCATGTCGTTCTACGGTAAAGACGCCGTAGCGATCTGGCGATAGATTTTGAATCACTTTAAGCGTGGGTTGCTGTTCTGCTTCGTCAAAAATACAGCGCAACAATTCCAAACCCAAGCGGCTAGAGTTGACATTATTGCTTCGCCTCAATGTTTCATGTTTGCTTCTCCATGCTGGATCCTTTCCAGGGGGGATACGGATATCAACAATAATCACATCATATCCTCGCTGATTCAGGTAGAAGAAAGCCTCCGAAGCATTGGTGGCGATATCGAGATTGAACTCCCCATCGATGTAGACGGGACTGGTCAAGTGATAAAGATCGTTGTCTGCGTTATCTTCTATCCAAAGTACTTTTGCCATGCTTATAATGAGGGTTTTGTGCGTGCTAATTTCAAATTTACTCTAGTAACAAATGGGTTCGAATAATCATCTTTGGCATTCCCTAATGAAGGGTCACTGCTAATCGTCATTTCTCCCTTGTGGTTTTCGATGACCTTCAATGTATCGTACAATCCTAGTCCTGTTCCGGGGCGGCGGCGATCACTGGAATTAATACCTCGATAACCCACTTTAAAAATAAGTCCTTGCTCTAATTCTTTATCTGTGATAGGGACACCCCAGTTCTCCACCTTTAAAAATACCCAATGCTGATCTCTCCATCCTTCTATCAGGACAAATGCCTTGGAGGGGCTCCTTCTTTCCCAACTATACTTGATGGCATTGTGTAAGATGTTGAGTAAGGCTCTCACTAAGTCATTTTCGTACCCATCAATCATTACATCACGAATCTCCCTTATGTTCATTCGGAGCTCGATATTTCGCTTGGCGGCATACTCCCCCATGTTTTTGACTACCCCTACCATGATATCATAAATATCTAATTGCTGAAGGGGTTCTTGCTGTTTTACCCGAGTCAATATATAGCTTCGTAGGTTATTGACGACCGTCTCCATTTCAAGCACCGTCTCCACGCCTCTCGAGAGAGTCACCAAACTACAAAGCTTTAAAATGGAAGTCAATTGCTGACGAATATCTTTGATCAACTCCTTGGGGAAGTGCCCTTTGACGATGGTTTTGATTTCTTCTTTGATTTTGATTGATCCATCTCTTACAATTGCCAGATGTTGCACATTAATTTGCTCCCCAGTATCTCTTTTTATTAAGGATAGAATGCGCTGCAACTGATGAATTTGTTGTTCATTGAAGAATTGTACCTCTTCATTTTTGAGCCAAAGCTTTTCCAAAGTACGATCCAATAATTGCACCTCTTGCCGCAATAAGCCCCCCACTCTTTCTTCATCCAGCTGTAAGGTCTCGGGATCTTGCTCTTTTTCTGTAATGAAAGAACGAATGACCGCATCCATCGTATGTTTAGAGTGAATGAGGGTAGAGGAATAAGAATGCAACACTTTTCCAAAATCAGTAGTCAATTCATTCAGCTGTTGCTTGGTTTCCCAATAATCAGTGACATCACGCTCGGCACCTACCCGACCTATGATATTCCCCTTTTGATCTTTCAACAGATTAATATGTACTTCCAAGCGCCTTTCCTTTCCTTCCTGATTTTTGATGGTGACCACATAATCTACGAGAAATTGACCTCTTTCATAGGTCTCCAAGAGTTCCTTTTCAAAATAGTCAAAGGCCTCCATGGATTCATGGAATTGCCGGATATCTTTCCCGATAAGTTCATGAGGATGTTTAAACCCCAAGTGTTCAGCAAAGTGGTCATTGCAATACACTAGTCGATGTTCTCCTTCATCACTTATCCGGACTTTATACAAACCAATGGGAACTTCTGTAAAAAGGCGATTATAACGATCTCCTTTTGAGATAGGAACCATTAAACACAGTAGCCCTACGATACGTTCCCCTGCTTCATCCCAAATTGCTTTGGTGTGATCCCGCACATGTACGATTTCTTCGTTGATGATTAAATCGAGGGTGGTATTCCGAAGCCAATCCGTTTTGGGAAGTAAGTACAAGTGCTCAATATACTGAGATCGCTCATTGGGATAGAGATAAAAACTACAGAGGTCAGTAGACTGATCGGAAACTTCGGGAAGCTCAAAAAGAAGGCGACATTCTGTATTGTATTTTAAGAAAACCCCATCTAAAGTGGTCACGAAAACAGCAAAAGGCAAATCCTGTGCTTGGAAATAGGCTTTTGCTGCTAAGTCGATAATGTCTTGGTGGGAGGTGTCGCTAGGCATTTCGGGTTAATTAATTGCTGGAAGTTATGAAAATTGTGGGAACCTAGATAATAGCCATCGAAAAACCTACGCTAGCTGACTAAATAGTGTTAATCTCTTGATGATTAAGTTACATCAAAATATATTATTTAAATTGGGAACAACGAAAAACAAACTGATGAAAAACATGAAGAGTAGCTTGAACCTTCGATCCCTGAGTCTATTGACGATGATCGTACTTGTTTGTACAGCAAGTGGTTTACGTGGACAAGACAATCAGGCTTCCTATTTGGAAAAATTGCTGGATCAGCAACCAAACTTAGCCGCGCTGAAGGCACATGATTTCCCTATAGCGGGGACTCAGTTTTATAAAGACAGGCAATGGTTGGCTATTAATCCGGAGGAGAATAAGGAAGCTACGACACAAACCCTGTTCCCTTTTGCCTCGGGTATGTACGATGTGATTTTTGTAGGAGTGGGAGAAAATGATGGCGGTTCTTCTTACAAAGTATGGGTAAACGAAGAGCAAGTCGGTGATTTCACTTGTGGCCTGAGCACGCACTCTTTTGAAGAAGGAATGACCTTTAATGATCTGTGGGAAAATGTGAAAATTACGCGGGGTGACAAGATCAAAGTCATGGCCAAGATAGGCAGTGCAGATGGGCAGGAATATAGCCGAGGTCGCTGGGGCGGACTTCTGTTTGCAGAACAAGGAAAAGGAAGAGCGGTTTTGGAAAATAACAAAACGGTGGGCTATACGGCGAATGTTGGAGGTGCAGCGGCTACGGCCCCAACGAAAAGTACAACGGCTACTAGTAGTCAGGATGGAGATGGTGACGTAGAAATCAGCGGGGAACTACAGCAATGGCATAAAGTGACGCTCACGATGGACGGCCCTTTTGCTACAGAAACAGCACAAGAGCCGAATCCCTTTCTGGATTATCGAATGACAGTTCGCTTTAGTCATGAATCGGGGAGCCCCGTATACGAAGTCCCCGCTTATTTTGCAGCAGACGGGAATGCAGCCGAGAGTAGCGCCGACCAAGGCGTAAAATGGCGAGCCCATCTGTCGCCAGACAAAGTGGGGAAATGGAATTATGACATCCAGTTTCATAGTGGAAAAATGGTGGCTTTGACCGAAGTGCCCTGGTCAAATACCTTGGCTCCTTATCATGGACAGCAAGGAAGTTTCACGATTAAGGCTTCAGATAAAACAGGGCGAGATTTTAGGAGCAAAGGTCGCTTGGAATATATAGGAGAACATTATTTACAATTCAAGGGTAGCGGCGAGTATTTTCTGAAGGCAGGTGCCGATGCGCCTGAAACCTTGTTGGGCTATGAAGACTTTGATGCCACCTACACGAAAAAGACGCCCCTTAAAAAGTGGGCGGGGCATGTCCAGGACTGGAAAGCGGGCGATCCCACTTGGAAGCAGGGCAAAGGCAAAGGGTTAATTGGTGCCTTGAATTACCTATCAGCTAAGGGAGCCAATGCGTTTTCTTTCTTAACGTATAATGCAGGCGGCGATGGAGACAATGTTTGGCCTTTTATAGAACGCGATGCGAAGTATCACTATGATTGCTCCAAACTAGATCAATGGCAAATCCTTTTTGATCACGCCCAGGCCAAAGGCTTGTACTTGCACTTTAAATTGCAAGAGACAGAAAATGATGACAATAATCACGGTAAGAAAGACCTCGTTCCAGAATCCCTGGATGCCGGAGAGCTGGGACCACAGCGACGCCTCTACCTA
>CAJXUM010000129.1 GCA_913060855.1 uncultured Lewinella sp.
CTATCCTCTTCGTCGGCAGCGTCAGATGTGTATAAGAGACAGCACTTGCTCCATGTTGAAGGTAAACCCAAACTTGTACGTTTTCAGCGACAGACTGTGAATACTCCACCAATCTTCCACGATATAAATGGTTCCTTCAAATAAATTCTCTCCTCGACTCCTGGGAATCACCTTAATCTGATTGATCCCATAATCGCGATCTACAAAATACCCCTCCAGCTCAAAGCGATAATAAGCAAATGCCTTGGGGGAAAGGGGAGAAATGGCCTCCGCAATGGTAGGTTCATAAAAACTCCCGTTGATGTATTCATTTGGACTGGAAGAATTGGCATCTCCTTCGGTGTAAATAGAAATGACCGTTTCTTTGAAGTTGTTGGGGCGTTTGTACTCGACCTTACTGACCGATTCAGATACAAAAGCAAATGAAGTGTCAATCCCTTCCTTCTTCATGGCTCCTCGCAAATAGAAAGGGATTTTCTTAATTCGACCCGCTCCTTTTATGTAGACCTGGGCCTTGTAAGATTCAATTTGCTGGCGATGATAACTGGCTTTAGCAATCGCTTTTCGCATAATGGTAAAAGCGGGATCTTCATCCGCATTACCGAGAACCTCTACGGTTTTGAGTTCAAAAGCTTGCGCTTTGAGTACGATGTTGAGTTCCTTCTCGGTCGACCCCAAAGAGATCTCTTGTCGTTGGGCCTCATAGCCAAGGTGCTGGAAATTTAGCGTATAATCACCAGACCCCAATACTACCCGATAATAACCTTCTTCATTGGTGGTAACACCGGTACCCGTCTCTTCCACGTAGATGGTCGCATAGGGAATCGGTTTCCCAGCTTCATCTTTGATGGTTCCAAAAATAGTGTGGGCTAAGAGTGGTGTGGTGGAAAGTAATGCAAAGCAAAACAGTGCAAAAGTTAGTACTTTATTCATATGTAGTCAAATTAGGATTCATTAGTAAGAGTGGGTTATTCTTCTAATGGTTGTAGATTGATTGCTTACAAAATCGACATTTAAGGACTTTCAACACAAAAAAATAGGCCAACATCCCATTTTAACGGATTTACAGTACCTCAGCGCAGTTCTTTATTCAATATTAACAATTGAAGCCCTTTTACTGTTCTTTTTAGATAAGCAGTAAACAAGCCAGCATTATACAAAGCAGTACTGGCACACTGATAAATTCCGCTTCTGTTTGATGAAAAGGGATTTTCTTTGTAAATTTGAAATGCACGCCTAAAGTATCCTGATAATTATAACTTACTGGGAGACTCCATTCTACAGTATTAGCAGATTATATGTTCTAACTTAAAAGCTAATCCGTCCTTATACTTAGTTTCTGCATCTTTATGTATTGAAGTCCTTTTTTATGATGACGTATTAATTCAAAAATTATGTTCTTAAGATTTTTAAGATTGCCAAAATACCAGCGCTACGAATACAATCCTCGATACTGGGATCCAGAAAAAGAGGAACGGGAAAAGCGCATGCAACAAATAAGAGATCGCCAAAACGGAGTGAGTGCCGATGCGGTAAGATCGCGGCTCGCATCCGGAGGAATTCGCCGTGGTTTTACAGGAAGTAGTCATATCCGAAAGCAGCAAACCAAACGATCAAACATCATGCTGGTGGCCATAATTATAGCCCTTTTCTTCTTGGCCTATATGTTTCTTAATGTATATTTGCCTGGATTTGAAGAAATGTTGAACAACAAGCAAGGAGGAACTGACGGATTCTAAAGTAGAACGAGTTCATCCCTGGTAGCGTAAATAAACAAAAGAGATTCAATTTATGGCTGATCTTATTCAGCTGTTGCCCGACGCAATCGCCAATCAAATTGCAGCTGGTGAAGTAATTCAACGGCCAGCATCAGTTGTCAAGGAGTTGATGGAGAATTCTATCGACGCCGGAAGCACAAGTGTCAAGTTGATAGTCAAAGATGCTGGAAAAACCCTGCTGCAAATCATTGATAACGGTTGTGGCATGTCGGAAACAGACGCTAGAATGGCATTCGAGAGACATGCGACTTCTAAAATCAGACAATCCTCTGACCTTTTTGCCATCCGAACGATGGGATTTAGGGGAGAAGCAATGGCCTCTATCGCTGCGGTGGCGCAGGTAGAAATGCGAACGCGCCGTCAGTCAGAAGAATTGGGCCATCGATTGGTGATCGAAGGATCAGAAATCAAAACCCAAGAACCCTGTCAAGGTACCGCAGGGACTAATACGTCCGTTAAGAACCTCTTTTTCAATGTTCCTGCCCGACGCAATTTCCTAAAATCCAATACGGTGGAAATGCGTCACATTATCGACGAATTCCAACGCCTGGCTATTGCCAATCCCGATATCTTTTTCTCGCTGCATCATAACAATGCTGAAATTTTTCACCTTCCTCCGGGAAATCTACGCCAAAGACTCATTGCACTTTTTGGCAGCGCCTACAACAAGCGACTCGTTCCCGTTTCTGAGGAGACCGATGCATTAAAGCTTTACGGTTTCGTTGGTAAGCCCGAATTTGCCAAGAAAACGAGAGGCGAACAATTCTTTTTCGTCAATCAAAGATTCATCAAAAGCGGTTACCTCAATCACGCTGTAGTTAGCGCTTTTGAAGACTTATTGCCGGCCGATACGTATCCGTTTTATGCAATTTTCATTGATATCGACCCCGCTCGTATTGATATCAACGTGCACCCCACTAAGCAGGAAATAAAATTCGAAGATGAAAAACTGGTCTATAATTACCTGAAAGTCGCGATCCGGCATAGTCTCGGACAATACAGCATCATGCCGACTTTAGACTTTGACCAAGAAACAAGTTTTGCTGCCAATCGGGTGACGCCAGCAAAACAACCAGGGTTCACAGTCGATTCTTATACCAGGGAAAGTAAAGCGACAGCAGATAATAATAGTAATCGCGATATCAACTATAGCGGAGAAGAGAACCGACAGCAGAATAACCTTGATAATTGGCAGCGACTGTATGAAGGAGAGATGGCCTTCTCCGAGATGACTGATGATGGAGAGGAAAGTACTGATTCTGTGACGATTGAAAGTGAGTGGTCCAAAGACAATACACTCGACGATGATACCAAAAGTTTCTCCAGACAGCAAAGGCCGCCTTATCAGGTCCATACATCTTACATTGTAAGTCATATCAAATCTGGCTTCTTACTCATAGATCAACAGGCCGCTCATGAGCGGATTTTATACGAAGACTTTTTGCGCGTACTCGATAAACAATCGGCTAGTTCACAAAAACAGTTATTCCCTAAGACGATCCATTTAACAGTAGCCGACGCTGCCATGCTTCGGGATATTATCCCCCAAATCAATTTATTGGGCTATGATATCCAAGAATTTGGTCAGGATACCTTTGTTATTAATGGTATCCCAGCAGAAATGGGAGATCATGGCAATGAAGAGAAGGCCATTGAAATTTTATTGGAGCAATACAAATCCAATATGGAATTGCGATTGGACACAAAAGAGAACTTAGCACGATCTTTAGCACGTAGTACAGCTATTAAACGGGGCCAAGCACTCACAATAGAAGAAATGCAATCCCTCATTGATAAATTATTCGCCTGCGAACTGCCATTTACAAGCCCAAATGGTCGCAACTGCTTTATTACTTTTGAACTAGATGATCTAGCCAAACGTTTTGAAGGGTAATGTCCTAATTTTGTCGAAAACCTTTGTAGGTTGACCGTTCTTGTTTTACATTATAAACTATGTTTAGAATTACAGATGTTGTTCGCCATTTGTTGATCATCAATGTGATCGTTTTCATTGCTGCAGAATTATTGAAGCCAAGCTTGGATATCCTAGCCTTACGCTACCCACTATCCGAAGAGTTTTACCCTTTTCAATTGGTAACTCACTTCTTTATGCATGCACCGCTGCCGCAGATATTCCATATCTTCTTCAACATGTTTGCCTTGGTGATGTTTGGTAGTGCGTTGGAGGCCTTATGGGGGCCAAAAAAGTTTCTACTTTTTTACTTTACCTGCGCATTTGGCGCAGCAGGCCTGCATCTGTTATCCAGTTATATGGATATTTCACATGTTCAGGAAACCATCATGGCCTTTAAGGATAGTCCCAATTATACAACCTATTGGGCCTTCTTTAATGATATACCACTCGATCGATTTGGTGCGAACTTCAAAGATAGTGTAGCGGAACTAGGCCGAGCAATCGAAACGAATCCGACACCAGGCGCAATCAAAGAGGCGACTGATTTTATGGGATCCTACTTGGAGGGAAAAATGAATAGCCAGATTGTAGGGGCTTCAGGGGCTATCTATGGCTTATTACTAGCTTTTGGTATGCAATTTCCTAATACGGAATTGATGTTGATTTTTCTCCCGATTCCCATAAAAGCAAAATACTTCATCCCTATATTGATGATTGTCGAATTGTTTTTAGGGTTCAATCAATACGCCTGGGATAATATCGCACACTTTGCGCACTTGGGGGGAGCTATCACAGGATTCTTCATGATCATGTACTGGCGAAGAAAGGGAGAAGGGATTCAGTAATTGAAAATTAAATTCCTTTTTTGCACATAAATAGTAGAAACAATATATCGGCTTAAACCGTTAGTTGTTGTAGATTTAATGCTTAATTTCAAGCGTTTGTTTTAATTGTTGTTCTTTCATAATGCTTGTAAACCTGAGGCTTTTCTTAGGCTAGCCATGTGAGAGATTCTAATTGTAATGTATAAAGATGTTTAGATCAATTTGGGACGACGTAAAGAGAGAATATAGTTATGGTAATATGGTCACCCGTATTATCATCCTCAATCTTGCTTTTTTTGTCATTGTCAAATTGCTATGGGTTGTACTGATGATTAGTAATGCCTGGGTAGAGCCAGAAATATACCGTACCATCAGTCGGTTTTTCATGATCTCTTCTGACTGGATGCACAACCTAACCCATCCTTGGGTAATCATTACCCATATGTTTTTCCATGAAGGGGTATTCCATATCCTTTGGAATATGCTATTTCTCTACTGGTTTGGACGTATAGTTGGGGATTTACTGGGTAATCATCGCATACTCCCACTCTATCTGCTAGGCGGGCTAGTAGGTGGGTTGATCTACTTGGTTACGGCCAAGTTATTATCTCCTCATACCAGTTTCGCATTAGGCGCTTCGGGAGCAGTGATGGCTATTGTAGTGGCGGCAGGAACGACCTCTCCTGATTATATCATGCGCTTGATTCTCTTGGGTGATATCAAACTAAAATATATCGTTGGAGCACTCGTCTTTTTTGATGTGGTGGGTATGGGTAGCAATATCAATACAGGAGGGCATATTGCCCACTTGGGTGGCGCCTTTTTTGGCTGGCTCTTTGTTCGACAACTACGCGAGGGGAATGACCTTTCCATACCTGTCAACAACCTGATGAGCCGTTTACAACGCTTCTTTAAGGGCTTATTAACTGGAGTTCCACAATCGAGAAAAGGCCCCAAAGTCGTTTACCGAAATCCGAATCGGAAGAAAATGACCAACAATAAGGGCAATGCATCATCAGACTTCCATGATTTATCTCACCAAGAGCAATTGGATAGAATTCTAGAAAAGATCAAGAAATCTGGATACGAAAATCTAACGGAAGAAGAGAAAGAATTTCTCTTCAACGCTAGCAAGAAATAGCCAAAAATCCGCTGTGAAACGAATGCAACGTGCTTTACGCTGGGCTAATGCAGTTTTAGTATTACTCACGCTCTCATCCTACTTGTCGTTATATCTAGATCCTGGCTTCTTTTGGCCAATTTCTATTCTAGCCTTATTTTACCCTTGGCTCCTCTTGCTCAATATTATTTTTATTATCACTTGGGCATTTCTTCGCAAACCATACTTTTTTTATTCGCTAGGTTGCATCCTAGTAGGATGGCATTTTTTGACCAATTTTGTTGGTTTTCGGGCGGATAGCACCGTCCCAAGCACTGCTGATGCTATTCGGGTTATGTCTTACAATTGCCATGCACTACATCCGGTAAAAGGGCCTAGAGGTAGCTGGAAAATCCATCATCTCACACAATTAGTAAAAGCACAACAAGCCGATATTGTCTTTTTCCAAGAATATCCTATTCTCTCTCGTATTGCCGATCCTTTAGCCAAAGAGCTAGCCGAGAAATGTGGGCTGAAATATGCTTATCGCGAATCCAGAAAAAGCCTAGCCCTTTTTTCGAAATACCCCATTGGAAAAAAGAACGTTAAATATTTCACCAATGCTGCCAATGGATACCAATATGCTGACTTAAGCATCAATGACCAAACGATAAGGGCCTTCAATATTCACCTGCAAACGAATGCCTTAAGTGGCATCGCCAATAAGGTAGCGAAAGAAGGAAACCTTCAGGAAAAAGAAACCTGGTTGCAAATCAAAGGAATGATTGGCCGCTACAAAAAATCGGCAAAAACTAGAGGTCAGCAGGCCGGAGAGATAGCAGCAGGTATTCAGCGTAGCCCACATCCTGTTATCTTAGGTGGAGATCTAAATGATGTTCCTTTTTCTTATACCTACCATCAATTATCGAAAAATCTACAAGATGCTTTTCAGCAAAAAGGTAGTGGATTGGGAATCACCTTCAACGGTAGTATTCCAGCACTACGAATCGACTACCTCCTTGCCTCACCTGATTTTAAAATATTAGACCATAAAATATTGGCCGAGGATCGCTCTGATCACTTTCCTATTATTAGCAGTTTTCAGTTACCCTAATAAAGGTAACAATTGCTCTGCTGCCCAAAATCCAAGAAAGGTTCCTACAGCATTTCCCAATGCGCCTAATAATACCGCCGGCAACACCAAATCACTCCGTCCCAAACTCCTAGCCAAGGCTAACGCCGAGGTACCACCACCGACATTGGCCTGAGATACCATGGCCACCTCTTCTAAACTAAGTTTCATGGCTCTCGCAGCTAATAAAGTGCAAAGCCCATGCGTCGATACCGTAATCAATGCAAAAACAAATAGCACACCACCCAATTCCCCCATTTCCCCTAAAGCAGCTAAATCACAAAAAGCCCCAATAACCGCTAGGAATAGATAAACCGCAAACATACCGAGGGTTTGTGCTCCTTTAATCCGCTTGGCAATAGGTAATTGAGCAATAATCAAGGCCAAGATGGTGATAATGATAATAGATGGAAATTGATATCCATGACTTGCCGCCCACGCGGCTAGTCCTTCTGCCACTAGTAGAGCGCCCATTCCCAGTGCTAAAACGAGCCCGATATCCATAGGATGTACGCTTTCTGTATCATCAGCAATACCCAAAAGGTCGGCTCCTTCTTTACTGGGCGCTGCTTTTGTTTTGACGCCCTTCCAAAGAAAGCCCAGTACCGTAGGAATAGCTAGCGTAACAATCATCCAAATAGTGGTAATGATATTATCCACCACAACCGAACCACTGTATAAAACACCCTCCTTTACAATATCATAATTGAGCGCCAATGCATTGAAGTTGACACTCCCTCCGGTATATGTTCCCACAAACATACCTCCTACTGCTGGATACAATTCACCAATATGCTCCGACCCATTTACCGCCCACATTCCAAGTATCACCCCAAGTGTTGTACCCAAAGACCCGATCAGGAATAGTGCAACTAAGGGTAGTCCCGCTTTCAGTACATCTCGCAGATTCACACGCAATAGTAACCAGAATATGGAAATGGGAGCCACATAAGCAAAGATGGCATCATAAGCGGGTACAGGTCGCTCTGCACTCGAACCAGCAGGCATAATTCCCAGATTCGCGACAATGGCCGTTACCAAAATAACCAAAAGCGCGGTACCTAAATGGCGCAAAAAGGTTCTTCTTACCAGATATTCAGATAGTACAACAATCAAAGACAGGAGTGTAAGAACATACAAGGAGCTGGTAAACATAGTATCGTTTTAGTAGTCTTTAAGTAAGATCAACCTAAATATAGCTCCTTATTTGATTAATTAGTGATAGCTTACAGCTTGTTCGGAAGGGGATTATCAGTTCAAGGGAAAAAAACCTAAAAATAAAGCCCGGCGAAAAACGCCAGGCCATTAACATAAACCGCTTAAGAGTGTCAAAAGAGGCGCGATTATATAGTTAAGTTCTTTTTCACGCTTTTACAGCGTGAATAGGAAGTCCACAATTCGAAATACCACCTTATAATGATACCGTAGGAATGAGTTTTTGCGTTTGTTCGGACAAGAGAAAGATTAAAAGTATTCTTTACGTTCTTAGTCGTTACTCTTAGTGAGAATTGGGGTTATACGAGTAGGAAGGAAGACCGTAGTGTAAGTTTTTCTGACGGAAAGTAAATACAATATTGAGTGTTGTTCAGTTCCAAAACCCTTAAGTATCATTAAATATACATATTTTTTCTCATACCATACAAAGGCTGGTAAGTTTTATTCTTATCCACTTTTTTTTACCAACTATATTAGCTATTTAGCGAAACAAACCCATTAAGTTCATTGCCATGGCTGAAGAATTACCAAATGTTATTGTTGATTTTGTTCTAGAAAATGATTCGATGTTTATTCAAATAAAGAACTATTCCAGTTATGCTCCAGCTGTGAATGTTCGTACAAAATTTGACCCGCCTGTTCTTGGTTTTGATGGGAAAGAACTCGTCTCCGAAATAGCTGTTTTCAAACACCTTGATTACCTAGCGCCATTAAGGGTTTTTAATGTTTTCACGGCCCCTCTACAAGCATTTCTTAAACACCTTGAAGGAGATGAAATAGTCATTGAGCTTATCTACGAAGATGATCGAGGAAAACGATTTGCTAAGACGATAAAACACAACCTTAGTATATACAAAGATCTTCCAATCATAAACGATGGATGAGACCATGCAGCAGTTTCTCCTGTAAAGTACTTCCGTATTTCTGGTCAATAATGAATAAGTCGATTATCTAATTTCACCCTATTAGAGGGATAAAATCATCAGCTTTCTGAAGGAAAGATACGGTTTAATACAATATCACAAATATCAATAGCCTGAAGTTCAGGCTGTTCTTGCTGGCCGACAAAAATTGGATAATACTTTTCTTCAACATCGATACATCCATGCGACCCCTTCACCAGTGAATCATCTAAGGGGATGACGTCCATGAGTGTTCGGAATCCCAGCTTCTTCTTGATTAGTTTCCAGATAACCCTGGCGATCATAAGTTTCTTTTTGGGGTCAGTAAACATCTCCACCGGATCATAACCGGGCTTATTGTGTATATCTACCATCCGCGCAAAATCAGGCGCTCGATTATCATCCAACCAATAATAATAACTAAACCAATAGCTGGCCTTTGCCATAATAACCAAATCGCCGGCTCGAGGATGATCGATATGATGCGACTTCTTCCCCTCTTCATCCAACACCAATCCGATTTCAGGATAAGATTCCAAGAGCGATTTTATTTCCGCCAACTTGTCTTTTTCATTGATGTATATATGCGCTATTTGGTGGTCAGCCAGCGCAAAAGCCTCGCTAGCACCAGCGTCTAAAAGTTCTTTGCCATTTTCAACTCGTACCTTGATATATCCTTTCTCTCTTAGTACTCGATTGATTGGAAACGGTTTATCCACCGGATTGACACCATATTCAGAGATTAGAAGAGGTTCTACCCCTTTCTTTTCATAGAACTGAATTAATGTTTTCAATACATTATCTAATTCTCGGAGGTCTTTTTCAATTTCGGCTGAACCTGCAGGCCGCTTCTGTAGCACATAGTCCATATGCGGCAGGTAAACCAATTGCAAAGTTGGTTCATGCCAATCATGCACGAGCATAGTCGCTTTGGCAATCCAATCTGTCGATTTTATGGAAGTATTAGGTCCCCAAAAGGAAAAAAGTGGAAATTGCCCTAGCTCTGCTTGCAAACGATCTCGTAACTCAGGAGGATAGGAATAACAATCCGGTATTTTCTGCCCATCTGCTCGGTATTGCGGCCTTGGGGTAACATTGAAATCTGCATTAGAATACATATTGTACCACCAAAACATGTTGGAGCACGTAAAAGCTGGGTCTCGTTCCTTCGCCAGATCCCAGATTTTAGGGGCCTCGACTAAGTGATTGGACTGCCGCCAGAGTTTTACCTCACATTCGTCTCTGAAATACCAACCATTCGCTACTGTCTCTTATACACATCTCCGAGCCCACGAGACCGAGGCTG
>CAJXUM010000130.1 GCA_913060855.1 uncultured Lewinella sp.
GAGATCAGCCTCGGTCTCGTGGGCTCGGAGATGTGTATAAGAGACAGGGGTTCTTTTTGAACAGGTAAGTGAATAGATCATCGCCTGCTAGGCGATCCTTAACCAATACCTTTAACATGGTAGAATCATATAGTTTGAATCTCTTTTGGAAAGTATTCTCCTTTATATAAGGATGTCCTTCCTTGGCCATAAGCGCTACCACCTTTTGCGTATACTGCTGTATCCGCCAAAAAGTATAGCCTGTTGAGGCTTTGGTGTCGCCCCCGGCTGTTCCAAAATGAATTACTCGATCATCGGAACGGGAGAAGGGAAAATCTGTCATCGGTATAATTCCAAACTCTTCATGTTCTACTGTATAGGCCTCAGAGGTAATCTGTTTAGCAATGTACTGAGTCAATATCTTATCATAAGCAGCGCTGGACAGTAAGTTATTGGAAAAGATTGCTACTTCTACCAATGCTCGATGCTGATCAAACGGTAAAACATACAAAAATCGGCTTTCGCCATCTTGTGGCACTCTGAAATCCATTAAGGTAGCCGCGCCAGGATTGAAAGTAGGTTGCTCCGTTTTAATAATCCAACCTTTGAAATGCTGGTCTAGGTAATTGGTTTGTTTTTTATCGATGGGACGAAATAGGATGCTATTAAAACACCAATCTGCTGAAAAAACCTTTCCTGCAGCACTTACCAGGGCCTTATTATTCTCACTCCCTACATTTTCCACCTTTGCTTTCAGCACACTGATATTCGGCTGCGCTGCTATTTTATGCTGCACATACTGGTAAAAATCGATTCCTCGAATCATTTTATAGCGATAGGGGGCTATATTAAAATCTGTGCTATAATCCTTAGAATGAAAGGACAATTCATCCCAACTATGGAATACAATATCATTAAAGGGGCCATCGCTGGCTTCCCAAAAGCACCAGGTTCTATCATTGACGTCTTTATCCTCTTTATCAATTAGGAGAATCTTTTTATTCTTGAGCGGGCTTTCGCACAATTGATTGATAAGACTTAGCCCTGCGCCACCGCCACCGGTAATGATAATATCATAGTGTTCCATTGGCATTTATATCAACTGGTTAAGCAAGATAAAATAAATGAATTGTACGACTAGGTAGGCAGTCAGTAATGGATTAGAAAAGCGAAGCTTCCAATGATGAAGGGGCCAAGAGAATACAAATGCGATAATAGCCCAAGCTATATAGTTCTGTAAAGGAATTACATCATCCGCCCATTGCCAATAGTCTAGTTGGATAGCTACCGGTTCAATGAAGTAATCATAAAAGGCGATTAGTACTCCACTTAATATAGCCAATACCCAAGATGGCCATTTAAGTTTTAACAATAGGTTATTAACACCTAGTATTAATACCGTCCAATTCAAGGCAATCACTAGGGGAACCGCCAAAAACTGAACCAACATGGTATCGCCATAGTGATAAACACCGAAAATTTTTCCTGTTGCTACACCTAGGGCTTCTAATATAAAGGTTCCTATATAGGTTAGTACCGCCCAATAGAGGAGACGTTGATCTTTATTCTTCTGAAATACAAAATAGAGTAACACTCCATTTATAGATACCAGAAAGAGGTCTGTAGTATATAAGGTAAACGGATAAAGACTTGGAACGGCATGGGCAACTAGGCCTGAACCAAACAGGAAAAGCATGATGGCTAGAAATAACCACTCTGCTTTTTCTAATTCTAATGAAGCCGTTCGGAAATTAAGCGCCTTCAAAGTAACTTATAAAATATTGAGCCCATTGCGAAGAGCCGATTGGAAAAGTAAGTATATCTTCTTGCGATCATTAACACGGATCCGCTCCTGTTGGACTCTTGCAGCAGTAGCCTTTTTGATCTTTTGAAATAGGTTGATATAATAGACATAGGCCAAATATACCCCAAACCGGGCGCCTTTGGGTAACCTTACGATACCTTTATAAGCATCGTCAAAATCTTGCTTGATATCTGCCTCGATCGTCAGTTTTTCTTCATTATTAAAATGCGTGAAATCAATTCCTGGGAAGTAGACGCGACCTCGTTCGTCAAAATCACTTTTCATATCTCTGAGGAAGTTGATTTTCTGGAAAGCTGAGCCTAAGCTTCTAGCTGGGGCTTTTAAAGATTCATACATCTCGTTATTACCCTCGCAAAAGACCCGCAAACACATCAAGCCAACCACTTCCGCTGAACCATATATATATTGCTTATAGAGACTGTCTTCATACCGATCAAAAAACAAGTCCATCTCCATACTATCTAGGAAGGCATCAATTAGTTCGCGTTCTATCTTATACGCATGCACAACCTCTTGGAAGGATTGCAATACCGGATTGAGACTGATACCCTCTTCTATCGCTCGATAGGTATCCTCTCTGAAACGCTGCAATAATTCCGCCTTGGGAAAATCGTGAAAGGTATCTACTATCTCATCTGCAAAACGGACAAAGCCGTATATCGCATAGATGGGTGTACGAAATCGCTTGTCAAAAACCTTAATCCCTAGCGAAAAGGAGGTGCTATAGCGGTTGGTGATCAACTGGCTACACTCCTGACAGGTTTTGTTATAAAGAGACATCATAATGATAGAACGTTATTTGGTGATCAGATAGTTCGGTGTAATACATTAATCAATTCAGTAGGATTTTGCTATTTCATCTGCTACAACTTGTCCAGAGATCAAGGAAGGAGGGACTCCTGGTCCAGGTGTAGTCAATTGGCCCGTAAAGAATAGATTAGCTACTTTTTTACTTTTTAATTTGGGTTTCAGGAAGGCTGTCTGAAGCAATGTATTCGCTAGGCCGTAGGCGTTACCTTTAAAAGCATGGTAATCCTTTTCAAAATCTTTATGTGCAAAAGATCGCTTGTAGACCACATGTTCGCGAACCGATTGATGCGTCAAATCCTCTAATCGATCCATGACAATATGGTAATATTTTTCTCTTAGTTCTTCGGTATCTTCCAATCCAGGAGCAAGCGGGATGAGGACGAATAAATTTTCACTTCCTGCAGGAGCCACACTGGGGTCGGTAACAGAAGGTGCACATACGTAGAAGAGAGGTTTGCTCGGCCAGCTAGGGTTTTCGTAAATCTCAATAGCGTGTGTACCAAAGTCTTCGTCAAAAAACAAATTGTGATGATGTAGATTGTCTAGTCTCTTATTCACCCCGAGGTAAAACAAGAGAGAGGAAGGCGCCATCGTACGATTATCCCAATATTTGGCGGAATACATACGGTGGTTGGGCTGAAGTAATTGTTGTTCTACGTGGTGATAATCAGCGCCTCCTACGACGATATCGGCGTTAAACTCTGTTTTTTGAGTAATGACTTTAGTGGCATGCTTGTTGGCTACAAAGATCTGCTTGACTTCTTGGCCAAGTTCAATTTTCACCCCTAGTTCCTTGGCTAGGCTAAGCATCCCTTCTACTATTTTGTGCATACCGCCCATAGGATACCAAGTACCCAAAACCAGGTCGGCGTAATTCATTAAGCTATATAAAGCTGGTGTTTTTTGAGGTGTTGCTCCAAGAAACAAAACGGGAAATTCCAATAACTGTATCAAACGATCATTCTTGAATAACTTCCGAACATGACTAGACATGGACTGAAACATCTGTAAGCGGAATAAGCTGGAAACAACGCGTAAGTCAGCAAATTCGAAGATAGAATGTCCCGGTTTTTGCACAAAATCGCGCATGCCTACTTCGTATTTATAGGCAGCTTCTTTCAAAAACTTCTCCAATTTGGGTCCACTACCCGGTTCGTAGGTTTCAAACATTTCCTTCAAGGCATCCATCTTGGCAGGAACTTCCATGATTTCATCCTTGGCAAAGAAGACTGAATAAGAAGGGTCTAATCGCTTGAGGTCATAATAGTCTGATACCTTTTTCCCGAAGCGCGCAAAGAATTGCTCGAATACATCTGGCATCCAGTACCAACTAGGCCCCATGTCAAAGGTAAATCCATCTACCTCGAATTTCCGGGCACGTCCTCCCGCTACATCATTCTTTTCAAGCACTTGCACGTCGAAGCCTTTATCTGCCAAACAACACGCGGCGGCTAAACCTGCAAAACCTGAACCGATTACAATTACTTTCTTTGACAAGCTATTTGATTTTGTTTGATACACGGGATTTAACAGCAATACTGTTTTTTTGTTTAAACTATTATGTCTGAAATCCCGAATTCGTTAAACAAAACAACAATATAGACTAAGTCAGTTTTGACCTATTGAATAACGTGATAAAACTTCAAGCTAGGTAGGCTTTCTGCTAAAATAATTGGGATGATGCTAAATTATAATTTTCAGCAAGCCTTTGTTCGGAGGTAGGTTGAGGTTGAAAACCTTGAACTAGCGGGGCGAGGGACGGAACGGGGCGAGTTAAAAACATGGAATCAAGGGGTTTTAGCTATTGACTATTTTACCGCTAAACCTACTCACCTCTTCTCACGCTTGGAAAGTCTAGCGGGAGGTGTATCTTTGCGGCTGTGAGTAACCTCGACCAACTGCTAGGCGTTTATCGCGAGGATGAACGGACCCAGCAACTTCAAACGGCTTTCGAACAGGAAACTCCCGCCCGAATAAGATTACTCGGGATGATGGGAGCGCAGGAATGCTTTGTCCTGACCGGAAGTTATCAACTTTCTCCTCGCCATCATCTATTCATTGCAACTGATAAAGAAGAAGCGGCCTACATCCAAAATAACCTAAGCGGTTTATTGGGAAAGAAGTCTATCCGTTTTTTACCCGATTCTTTTAAACGTCCAAGAAATTTTGGGATCCTAGACAATACGAACGTATTGCAACGAACGGAAACCATTAATAAAATAACCTCTTCTGGTTCGAAGGGAGAGATTGTGGTGACCTACCCAGAAGCGCTTTTTGAGAAAGTAGTTTCCCCGGAGGTATTGGAAGGCACTCGGATGGAGTTTGAGGTGAATGAGAAAATGGATGTGGCTACGATTCGGGACATTCTGGTAGACTGTGGTTTCAGTCGGGAAGAGTTTGTGTATGAACCCGGGCAATTCTCTATCAGAGGTGGAATTATCGACATCTTTTCTTACGGAAACGAATACCCTTACCGGGTAGAGCTTTTTGATGAAGACGTAGAGAGTATCCGAACGTTTGATCCCTTCACGCAGCTTTCTGTTCGCAACATTGCCAAGGTCTCGATCATACCCAACATTAATACCAAATTTCAGCATGATCAGAAAGTGTCCATCTTTGGCGTCCTGCCAGAGAATACGGTGGTATGGGTAAAGGATTTTCAGGTCTTGTTGGATAGTTTGGCGATTTGTTTTGAGCGGGCTGAGCAATTTGCTAAAACCCTGACCATATTAGATGAATCTGAGTTGGCGGCCCTTTTCAGGGACAGGGCTTTTATTCGTCCAAATGAGATTATTCAGGATATAGAAAGGCATCATATTATTGGATTGACGGATAAGGTCCAGCCTATTACTTTTGATACGTCCATTGTATATAAGGCACAACCGCAGCCTAGTTTCAACAAGAATTTTGCATTGCTCATCGATACCCTCAATGCGCAACACAAAGCAGGCATTAGAAATTACCTTTTTACAGATAACCCTAAACAAATAGAGCGCTTTTATGCCATATTTGAAGATTTGGGGGCCGATATAGACTTGCATCCTATTCCGCAAGCCATTCATCAAGGCTTTATTGATAAAGATTTGAATGTAGCCTGCTTTACTGACCATCAAATCTTTGATCGTTTTCATCGCTACAAATTGCGAAGGGGGTTCACCAAAGACAAGGCGATCAATCTCAAGCTATTGCGAGAACTACAGCCCGGCGATTTCATTACGCATATGGATCATGGGGTCGGTCGTTTTTCGGGCTTAGAAAAAATAGATATTAACGGGCATATCCAAGAGTCGGTTCGCGTCATATATAAGAACAATGACATTCTGTATGTCAGTATTAACTCTTTGCACAAAATTGCCAAATACAGTAGCAAAGAAGGCCATGTGCCCAAGCTAAACAAGTTGGGATCAGAGGCGTGGAAAACCCTAAAGAGTAGGACGAAGAAGAAAGTAAAAGATATTGCAGCAGAGCTGATCAAGCTATATGCCAAACGACGAGCCAGCAAGGGACATGCCTTTCCGGAAGATGGTTACCTGCAAAATGAATTGGAAGCTTCCTTTATTTATGAAGATACCCCCGATCAACTCAAGACCACCAATGAAGTAAAAGAGGATATGTCGAAGCCTTATCCGATGGATCGATTGATTTGTGGAGATGTTGGTTTTGGTAAAACGGAGATTGCGATTCGCGCGGCATTTAAGGCCGTTTCTGATGGCAAACAGGTGGCTATCCTCGTCCCAACCACTATTTTGGCACTACAACACTATCGGACTTTTAGTGAGCGCTTACAGGATTTTGGGATTAAGATAAATTATGTCAATCGCTTTCGTACTGCCGCTGAGAAAAAAGTCATTTTTAATAGCCTAAAGGAGGGAGAGACCGAAATTATTATCGGTACGCATGCCCTGCTCAATAAGGCCGTAGGATTTAAAGACTTGGGTTTGCTGGTGATTGATGAGGAGCAAAAATTTGGCGTCGCCGCTAAAGAAAAACTTCGAAATATAAAGGTAAATGTAGATACGCTCACCTTGACAGCTACCCCAATTCCAAGGACACTGCAATTTAGTCTGATGGCAGCTAGGGATCTATCTATTATCCGGACAGCCCCCCCCAACCGACAACCCATCCATACGGAGGTCCGGATTTTCAACGAGGAATTGATCAAAGAATCTATCTATTATGAAGTACAACGCGGGGGGCAGGTTTTCTTTGTCCATAACCGCGTAAAGACTTTGCCGGATATTACGGCTATGATTCGGCGGATGTGTCCCGATGTAGATGTGGGTACAGCCCATGGTCAGATGGACCCTAAACAATTGGAACGGGCGTTATTGGACTTTATCGACGGTAAGTATGATGTTTTGGTTTGTACCAACATCATTGAAACCGGGTTGGATATACCTAATGCTAACACGATGTTGATCAATAATGCTAATCAATTTGGCATGAGTGATTTGCACCAATTGAGAGGACGAGTGGGGCGATCTAATAAGAAAGCCTTTTGTTATTTATTCAGCCCTCCAATGTCCACGTTAACCGCTGATGCCCGGAAACGGCTACGTACTCTCGAAGAATTTTCGGAATTGGGTAGTGGTTTCAATATCGCTATGCGAGACCTAGATATTAGAGGTGCGGGGAATCTATTGGGAGGTGAGCAAAGTGGTTTTATTTCCGAAATTGGATACGAAACCTATCAACGAATCCTGGAGGAGGCCATACAAGAACTCAAAGAGAATGAGTTCAAAGAAGTTTTCGAAGAAGACCTAAAAAAAGATCCACAATACGTACGAGATGTACAGGTTGATACCGATGTAGAAATGTTAATTCCAGATGACTACATCAGCAATATCCAGGAACGATTAAGTTTATATACCGAATTGGACAAAATAGAATCGGAAGAGAAAGTAATCGAATTTGAGAAAAAACTGCGGGACCGCTTTGGACCTGTTCCCAAAGAAGTGAAGTCTCTTTTTGATGGGCTTAAATTACGCTGGATTAGTAAGCGTTTAGGCTTTGAGCGAATTATCTTGAAGAATCGAAAATTGCGCTGTTACTTCGTAGAAAACCCTCAATCTTTGTATTATGAAAGTCCGGTTTTCAAAGCAGTAATGACTTTTATCTCTACGCAAGGGCATAAGATTGGCTTTAGCATCAAACAGAGTAATCGGCACTTGATTTTAGTGAAGGACGGAGTGAAATCGATGAAAGCGGCGGAAACATTATTGGAAGACTTAGAAAGCAGTTTGGAAGGGATTTAGGACTTCTTTAGAAGAGTCCTTAAAATAAGACATCCCGAATTTCAGCGCTCGCCAAAATTCGGGATGTTAACTTTTATCTTTTTATCTATAATTCTACGCTATTTAATCCTCGCATACCACTTTGAATTCAGTACGGCGGTTAGCTTGGTGTTCTTCATTACTACATCTCACTCCATCTGCACACCTATTAACCAGCTTTGTTTCACCGTAACCCTTAGCCGTAATTCTGGAAGCTGCAATCCCCTTAGAGGTAATGTACTTTGTGGCTGAATTTGCCCGACCTTGAGAAAGTGTCATATTATAAGAGGCCCGACCTTTGCTATCTGTATGAGCAGATAATTCTACATTGGCTTTAGGATTATCATTCAAAAATTGAACCAGCTTATCCAAATCTGCATAGGCATCCGAGCGAATAGCCGAACTGTTTGTATCATAAAGGATATTGTTCAAGCGAACAGCTTCTCCACATTCAACCTCCTCGGCACATACTTCCAACTTAACGAATACCGATTTGCTTCGGTCATAGTTGTTAGCATCCACTTCTACCACTTGTGATAGGAAGCTTTCTTTTTTAGCATACAATTCATAAGTCGCTCTTTCTGAAAGATGGAAGATAAACTCTCCAGTCTGTGCAGAAACGGTCGTCTTTAAGAAATTGTCAGCGTTGTTTTTCAAGTTAAGCTGAACACCGGGTAGTGGTGTAGGAGTATTACAATAGACTACTTTTCCTCGTACAATGAAATTAGGATCGTCGTAATAGACTGTCCCTTGTACTGACTCTGCGGAGTTAAATGCGCCTACACCGATTTGTGCTTTTTCCAAATCCACATCATACAGTTTACCATTGACGGTATAGTCTGCAGGTTCTACATTTGAGAATTCCACAACACCCTGGCTATTAGTCGTTCCGGTTTTGACGATTTGCCCACTGCCATTGAGGAGCGTGACTTCGGTATTCGCAAGTACTTCACCTGTTATCTTATCTTTAGCGGTAATAATAACGTTCTTTTCTGGACACCCATTATTGGCAGCTGTTCCCACCACATCGGGGCAGTTATCCTCAGCGTCAACAACGCCATCACCATCGCGATCAAGGATCGGGCAGCCGTCATTATCAGCAGGGCCAGCCTCTTCTGGGCACTTATCACTAGCATCTGTAATACCGTCACCATCCTGATCGGGGCAACCATTGAGGGCCACAATTCCTGGTACGTCAGGACAAAGGTCTTCGGCATCAACTATGCCATCGCCATCACGATCCAAAACGACAGGAGGAGGTGGAGGCGCTGGTTTTTCGTCATCTTCTAGCGCTAATTTGAAACCAATTCCAAATTGGAAATGATCACGCAAAGCGACATCATTAAAGTGATACGCAAAAGTACTGGTGAGTGTAGTGCTTGATCCTAAATAAAAGTCCAAGCCTAAACCAACGGGCGCATCCAATGCTAAGTCGTCCATTTCTAAAAGTATTCCACCTAAACCTGCAAAAAGGCGTGGTCGGAAGACTTTCCCCTGATAAAGCTTGAAGTTTATCAAGGCATCGAGGGCCATGTTTGCAGATCGTCGGATACTGGATCCATCAGGAACCAAAGGGAGGTTTGCAGCTCCTAATCGAAGGGGAAAACTTATGTCAAAGGCATCGTCGAGTCGTCGGAAATATTCGAACTCAAGGCCTGATCTAAAATCATCCGTGTTTAAACCAACATTATCCAGTGGCCATAGAAAATTAGTACCGATGTAACGGAAAGCATAAGCATCAGGGCTGTCTGCTGTTTGTGCTTGTAAAGAGGTAGTAGCACAACAAGCTAATATGAGTAGACTCAGTAGTAATCTTTGCATTTTTTGTTTGGTATTAAGGGTTAAGTTGAGTTTTTTCAAAGTTTGTTCAGGGTCGAATATAGTGAATTTGTGTAATTTTTGAAGAAAATTTGAAGCATAAACAGTCTTATTACACGCCAAGAACATCGCTTTTTTGATCCCATGGCGGAGTAGGACTATTTTTAGGTTTACACTGCGGTTGCGACTGTTGTTTTTATTATTGAAAATATCCTTTAGTGGCCATACAATTTGAAACTATCGGTACGTAGTTGTAGCCAATTTGTTTCAGCTTAGTCATACTCCTCCCCTTTGAAGTCAATGGTATCCATCTAAATGGATGCTAGGTATCGGAGATAAAGTACTGATCCGAAACCATCCGAATTTAGCTCCGTTGAATTCCTTCCTTTTACCCCAATTTGTATACTTTGCTGTCTGTCTCTTATACACATCTGACGCTGCCGACGAAGAGGATAGTGTAGATC
>CAJXUM010000131.1 GCA_913060855.1 uncultured Lewinella sp.
ACGAGATCAGCCTCGGTCTCGTGGGCTCGGAGATGTGTATAAGAGACAGGCCGCATACTGTTTGAGACTTGGATGAGTCATCCTGGGTTTTCTTAGAAGGGATTTCTAGGTAGGAAATTCGGGATACTCAGTTTTCATTTATTCAATACTGGTGCTAGTCAAGGACTAGGATACGCCCTAGCCGAAGAATGCGCTAAACGACAATAAAACCTCATCTTATTTTCCTTACCTAATGAGCATTTAGTCGAGCTCGCACAAGATTTTAGTAAAAAATATTCCATAAAAGTCATTCCCTATGAACTCAATCTTACGGATGACTTAGCCCTGAGAAAGGCCGCGGATTGGGGCAGTGACAACTTCCAAATTAGCATGTTGATTAATAATGCGGGCGTAGGGGAAAGCTATTTACTTGCTGGAGAGAATCTGATCTACCGCGAGTTTTTTGAACGAGCAGCTAAGCTAGCGGGAAAAAAGATCATTTTAATCCCTATCCCCTCGAACTTATTAAATTGGTTAGGTGAAAGAGTGACTTTTCTCGAAACTCGACTAGGCTGGATCAATAGTTTAAGCCGTGCGAACGCACGGATGCTATGTCTACCGAACTACTTTTCTAATCAAAAAGCCAGACGCGATTTGGCAATGTCCGATAATGATACTGATCTAGCTATAGAACGATCCATAGAATGGTTCAAAATTGAGCAATATTTCTAATGCTTGTAATGGGAATAGGAATAAAGTCTGTATATTCTACCTATGAAGTATATTTTTCGGGTAGTAACCGCCCTATTGATTGGATTTTCGATGCTTTTTTGTACCAATGAAAAAGGCAACTATGAGCGTGTTAAAGCTGAAAAATTACAACGCCAAGCTAATCTAGAGAACTTGAGTCGGCATACGGCCCTGCCTGAAAAGGTTAAATTTCCGATCGACAATCCTAGCACACCAGAAAAGATTCACCTAGGCAGGTTACTGTTCTTCGATCCCATTCTATCTGGCAATAAGGATGTAGCCTGTGCGACATGCCACCATCCCAGCAATGGTTATGCAGAATTTCGAGACTTATCCATTGGTGTAAATGGAAAAGGTTTTGGAAGTAAGCGGGTGTTTCAACAGCCCAATCAAATACCCTTTGTCAAGAGAAATGCACATACGATTTTAAATACTGCTTTCAACGGGATTAATACCAATAACCAGTATCAGCCTACCGAAGCGCCTATGTTTTGGGATGTACGAAGCAATAGTCTCGAAGCGCAAGCATTGGAGCCTATCAAGGCATTTGAGGAGATGCGAGGCGAACAATATGCAGAGGATGAAATTTTGGAAGTCGTAATCGAACGACTGAAGGAGATTCCTACCTATCAAAGCTTATTTGCGGATGCTTTTGATGGAGATGAACCGATTAATTCCTTACACCTTGGACAAGCTATTGCGACCTATGAAAGAACCTTAGTAACCAATAATTCTCGTTTTGATCAATATATGAGAGGTGATGAATCGGCCATATCGTTATCGGAGAAAGAAGGATACGCTTTATTTAAAGAGGTAGGTTGCGCTAATTGTCATAATGGCCCGATGTTTTCTGATTACAAAATACATGTGATTGGTGTTCCTGAGAATGAGAAATTAGTCGAGGCCGACAGTGGTTTTGAAGCAGGGTTTGGTTTCAGAACGCCGACACTGCGGAACCTGCGATTTACGGCACCCTACATGCATAACGGTAGCTTGCCCAATTTGAAACGAGTACTCGAATTCTACCAAGATATTTCTATGGGAAAAAAGAGGAATGAAGCGGTAGGACCCGAACATTTTGATCCGCTGATCAGGGAGCTTAAGTTAGGTGTGAAAGACATGGCACCGATTATCTCTTTCTTCAATACCCTCAATGATTCCAATTTTGACCATACGGAGCCGGAGCGTGTTCCAAGTGGGTTGGCTGTCGGGGGAGATATTCGATGAACGATAGTTAATCCAATTGCGGAATTTCAATGTAAAACTTAGTCCCCTTCCCAGGTGAGCTCTCGATATTCCACTTTCCATTAATATTCTCTAGTCGCGAAGTTATATTACGAATGCCAAAGCCGTTTGTCATCTCACCAATATCGAATCCGCGGCCATCATCACTGACTGTCAATAATATTTTGTTGTCATCTTTAGAGAGACTAATCCATCCATTTTCTGCATCCGCATGTTTTAGGATATTATTGATCATTTCCATGATAATATTGTAGATATGGTAGGTCAGTGAACCAAATTGAAAATCGGGTGGGGTTTTAACTACCAAGTTGAAGTTGATCTTATTATTCTGCTTCAGTTGAAAGAGTAACTCCTTCAAAGCTGGGACTAATCCCAGTGCCTCTACCTTTTCTGGCATCAAATTATGCGAAATGAGGCGCACATCTCCATAAACGTCATTGACCAGTTTTAGCGTTGAATTTAGAATAGTCTGAGCCTTCTCATTTACCGATGGATGAACTGCTTCCAATTGCCAGCGAATGGCTGCAATCTTTGTATTCAAGTTATCATGTAGTTCTACGGCCATTCGTTTACGCTCCAGGTTCTGACCTCGAAGCTGCGCCAATAAAATCTCTTTATTCTTTCGTTCCAACTCCTTATTCTGATTGCGTAACCGCCAGTTCAGCCAACTGATGAATCCCAATAAAAGTCCACCTATTGCTGCTAAGCCCAGCAGGAAATCTCTAGATTGTTGTAGGTTTTTATTCTGTAGGCGGATGATTTCATCTTCTTTCTCCTTACTTTCATATTTGGCTTCTAATTCTGCATAGCGGGCCGTTGCCTCTTGCTTTTTCATCGTATCCTGGGCGGCAATATAGCGTTCATAATGCATGAGCGCATTCTCAAAATCCCCCAATGATTTATAAGTATAATAGAATTGCATATCTGCCCGGGCTATGAATTCAACCCAGCCAGAAGCCTGGACATATTCATAAGCCTCCAGCTTCAATTCCAAAGCCTTGTTAAAATCACCAGCTTCCTCATAAATTTCTGCTTTGTCCACATACAAGGCATAGATCACGCCGTAATTTCGATATTGCTCTGCCTCCTTCAGCGAACGCTGAAAATACATTTCTGATAACTCCTCCCTCCCCAATCGACGATTTACATTGGCTAAGCCTAAGTCATTATCAGACTTATAATATCCCCAAGTACCAGAGGTGTCGATAAGGTTTTCTGTCGCCTGGTAATAGAACAAGGCAGAATCAAAATTTTCTTGTCGGAAAGCGCTGTAATAATAGAAATCTCCAAAGAAATTGAGGGTGAGAAGTTGGTTATTTAAATGCCCTGAGGACTTGGCATATTGATAGCCTTCTTGCAGCGTTTTGAAGGCTTCTTCGTGCAGTTGAGAATTGAGCAAAACAAAACCCGAACCGATCAAAGCCGTCGATAAATCTTGATAGGAAGGGCCCGCGTTTCTCAGCGTATCAATCGCTTGGTTGTACAATTGTAGGCCGTGATCCATATCTCCTTGCCTTTCGTAATAACGAGCTTCCACCCGTTTTTGAATGCCGTATGCTCTGGGCCAGTCTGAACTAGCCGTCAAGCTGACCAGTGTATCTAGCATCTCTGCTGCTGCGGGAACCCCATCGTTGATTTGATAAACTACATAGGCCGCGTAATGCTGAATGACATTCGTATCTCGATCTGTGGAGTTCTCTAACTGTTGGCTCTTTACATACTTTTGATACAGGTTATCCGCTCCTTGCGCAGACAGGTAAGAGGAGGCTATCAATAGCAGTAAAAGGAGTGAGATATATGACTTCGACTGACTCAAATTAACTTATATTTTAGCGCAAACTTAACTAAGCCAATTGAGTTCTTGACATTGAGCTTCTTAAAAATATTATGGCGATGGGTCTCTACTGTTCCCAAACTAATAAACAATTTTTCCGCTATTTCGGAAGAGGAGAGTTCTTGGACGATAAGCTTGATCACTTCTATTTCTCGCTTGGTTAAGTGCTTTAGTTTTTCCGCATGATCATCCACTTCTTTGGGTGCTAAAAGTGACTTTAGGACCTCTTGACTAAAGTGTAACTGCCCTGCGGCTATGGTGCGAATGGCTTGCTCTAGTTCCTGCCGGTCGGCCTTCTTCATGACATAGCCTGAGATACCGGCCTTAAAGGCATCTTGAATTCGATCCCCTTGGTCATTAACGGTCAGCATCAGAATCTTTAGACTGGGAAACTTCTCTTTCACCGCAAAACTCAACTCGACGCCATTCATATACGGCATACTCAGGTCGGTAATCAGAATATCCACCTCCTTTTTGCTCAATATATCCAGGACTTTCCTACTGTCATTCGTGGAATCCACCAGCTGGATATCATCCATAAGGTTGAACAATAAGCCCAGGCTATCCAATATGATTTGATGATCATCTACCAACATGACCCGTATGGGTGCTGCCATAGCTAAAAGTATTTATGCTAAAATAAGATTCTTTCCAAGATTTCAGAACGAATCTACTGAAAGAAGTAGGTTAAGCCCAACTGTATTGTCGTCATAGCAAAATCAAGGCTTTCTTCAAGATTGTCCACTTCTGTACCCGATAGAGAAGTGGATGAGAAATTCCCAAACGTCAATTTCCCATTGGCATTCGCACTGAGATTCGGTAGGATAAAGATATGGAATCCTCCTCCAATAGTTAGCCCTGCCCCACTACTTTCCAGTTTAAATACGCTGGATCCATCAAATGTAATGGGATCAATGACTAGGCTATGAAAACTCAGGGCAGCTTCCAGGAAAGGACGAAAACGACGCAGTGTGGCACCAAAATTATAGCGACCACCGATATCTACACTATTTACCTTATAGGCATCCCAGTCGAATTCTTGTTTGAACCCAACTTGGCGAACAGCAAGGAAGAGCTCTATATTTTGGTTAATTCCGTAGGCCGCCTTAGCACCAAATCCGAAACCACTTGGCTCTACGTCATCCAAGTCTCCCAGGAATTGGCTTTCGGAGTTCCAACTCCCATATGCAAAGTCCAGATTGATGGAAAAACCTTGTGCTGAAGATCGAATATCTTGCCCAATAAGTTGATTATTGATGGAAAGGACAAAAAGAAATAGCCCTAATAATTTGATAGATTTCATAGTCATTAATAATTAAGCGTGAGGTTAGTTGATTTAACTTTAATTTTACTGAGTTGACTGCCTTTCTGAAAGGCGACCAATGTCTTAGAGATATTGCTGTATTCTGGGTAGGCGACGGTCAACCAATCTCCATTGATGGCTTTTACCGCCAATAACTCGATGGCCATAAAGGCTTTTTTCTTGCCTTCCGCTGGTCGGAGTTTCTTGATCTCCGCCTGCACTGGCGCTCCACGAGGAATAATAAGATGTTCGCCTTGGTAAATAGCTTGGCTGGTTGTTAGATAGACAATGTCACCTTGTCTGTTCCGGTTAGTAGAAACCGTGTTGGCAAAGCTGGCCGATAAAAACATATCGGGAATTCGGACCGTCACTTGTTTTGTAGGACGTGTGGGACGCTCAGTCAAGGATTCTTCTACACTAGATGCTGGATCGTCTTCTTTGGCCGCTAGGGAAGAACCAGACTGAAGGGGCTTTTCAATCACCTCATCTGATTTCTTTTCAGCTGGCTCTTCAATTGTTGAGTAGATGGTAGTCTTTGTTTCTGCTTGAGCAGGGGCCTTCTTCGTGGGTTGTTTGGTTTTTTGCGGTGGGGAGGATGTAGTAGTTTCCTTTCTTTCGGTTCTTTTTTCTTTTTTCTTCTCGGTAGTTGATGGTGCTTCCTCTTCAAATCGTTCGATGAATTGGATGCCATTCCCCTTAGTAGGTGCAACCGGCAGTCCTCCTTGTGCAAGGTCTTCTCCTGGTGACACTATTTCCCCATCTGTGCTAGGAAGTAGCTCTTGATTGTCAGTTAAGTCTGTATTTTCTGGGTTTTGTGCGTCACCTCCTACGGCGATTCGTCCCCCGACTAGAATCAATAGGCATACCAGCACTGCTGCTGCCAAGATTCTGAAGTCCATATCGAAGGGTAAATTAATGGATGCCGGAAGCTTGAGATCAGGCCACTTCATTTTGAATGGAAGCGCTTTAGCCCTTTGTGCAGCTTCGTGAGGCCTTGCTTGTTTTTGCTCCAGGTTGGCTATATTGATTCGACCTGCGGGATAGATTTTTTCTAGGGCCTCAATCACGGCTGTGGTAGAAGCGTAGCGCTTGTGTGCTTGCTTTTGGGTTAATTTCTTGACCACTTGCACCAATTGCTTATTTACTCCCTTTAATTGAAGTTGGGCTGGCTTGTGAGCGATCTGATACATTAGGCTAGCTTCGCTGTCACCGGCGTATAGGGATTGCCCGGATAGCATTTCATGCAACATTACCCCGACTGCGTACAAATCGGCAGCCTTTGTCGGTGTTCCACCTTTCACTAATTCTGGAGAGAGATACTCTAAGGTGCCGATGACACTATTTTGTCGTGTCATACGCTCCGTATTCTCCAGCCGAGCTATGCCAAAATCCATGAGTTTTACAAAGCCGCGTTGGGTAATCATGATATTGCCAGGCTTCAGATCTCGATGCAGAATACTCAAGTCATGTGCTGCTCCCAAGCCCTCTAATACTTGGATCATAATTTTCACGGCTGTGGCTTCTGGCAATCGGCCTTGCCGCTTTAATACATCATCTAGGGCCTGCCCATTCACATACTCCATTACAATAAAATGAGACTGATCGGAGGCTTTGAAATCGAATAGCGTAGCCACATTGGGGTGAGAAATCCTAGCAGACAAATGCGCTTCATTTTGGAATCGCTTAAGAGAATCCGTATTGCTCACCAAAAAAGGATGCAACATTTTCACAGCTACGGTACGTTTCAGATGAACATCCGTTGCTTTATACACGGTCCCCATGCCCCCTTCTCCGATTCGCTCATTGATATGGTAATTGGATAATTTCCGGCCTATCATGATAAGTTTATCTTTTGGGTTTGTTTGGCAATTTGTGCTGTATCGGCAGCGAAAGCCTCGACGATTAAGACTGAGATGTTGTCATGGCCTCCTCGTTGTTTTGCCAAGGCGATGAGTGTACGAGAAGCTTCGTTGAGGCTGTATTGTTGGATGATCGCTTTTAATTCAGGTGGTTTGATATATTCGTATAATCCATCGCTGCAAATCAGCAACTTATCCCCGACTTCAAAGGGAACGGGTAAAAGGGAAACTTCTGCTTTTACTTTGGCCGAAGTTCCCATAGCTCGGGTCACAATATTTCGTTGTGGATGGCTTAAACTTTCCTCTTCCGTAATTCGCCCTGTATCTAATAAGTGTTGTACCAGGGTATGATCTTTCGAGAGTTGTAGGGCTTGATTTTCCTTTAGTAAATAAGCCCGGCTATCTCCCACGTGTCCTAGGTACAATTGATCCTGCAGCAAGATAATGGCCGTACAGGTAGTTCCCATCCCCTTGAGTTTGGGGTTCTTCGCTGCCTTCTGAAATATCGCTTTATTGGCTTTTTCAAAGGCCCGTTTCAGGGCTTCTAGTACGCTGTAATTGGTGTCAAAATAATGCCGAGTAATGATATCAGCGGCCATCTTCGAGGCAATTTCTCCATGGCTATGGCCTCCCATTCCGTCTGCTACTAAAGCCAGGCACCCGTGGCTATTTCGAATAGTGGTATCAAAGGGGCGGATAAAGATGAGATGATCCTCATTGCTATCTCGAACCGATCCCACATCGGTAATAGCCACTGCCCGATAATCCAATTTTACAGCGGCAACGGGGTGAGTGCTTGTCGCCTTTTCTTTCTTTTTTCGAAATAGGAAAGCCATAGTTGGAGAATATTTGAATTGAAAAAGAGAATCGATTTTTACTGGATAACAGGGGTCAAGTGCATCAGATCCAAGCCATATTTGATCGGAATAGCAAAGGTGATGCGGGCGCCCTCTTGAGAAGTCGTAGAAGCGGCGAAAATCGCAATGACTTTTCCCTCTTTATCAAAGACTGGCCCTCCACTGTTTCCGCTACCTGTCTGACTAGCTGTTAGCTGGTAGTACTCTCCCATAGGACTGTAATAGCCGCTTAATTCTGCATTATTAGTTAGGTTACTACCTCTGATGATCTTGCCAATGGTTCCATCTGTGATCGTTGGGTCGGGTACCATTTTTACTTCGGCATTAGACTTCCCAAATTCCTGTACAGCTCGTCCGTATACTACTGATGGAGAAATTCCAGGATATCCCATTACTGCGATTTTTTGGCCTTGTGCGACTTTCCCACCATCTTCTTTAAGTACTACCGGGCTAAACTCTGCCATGTGGTCGATTTTCAACATAGCAACATCATGATTGGAGCTGGCTTGCACCATACGAGCACTGATACGAGAATCCGTTTTGGCAAATGTTACAGTCATATAGGTACTCTCTCCGCTCAAGATTTTACCAGAAATAGGCGCTTGTCCAAAGGATTGAGACTCGGATGGGATCCAATGGGTAGGTGCATTAACCGTTCCAGTGATTTTCCATTCGCCATTCACCAATTGATATAGTAAACCCTGTGCTGCATCAGCTGGGAAAGTATAAGGGTATTTCCATGGTTCAGCGATATGTTTATTGGTGAGAATATAACCGTCTTCATCGACGATAAAACCTGTACCGGATAGTTGTGCCATCGCAATCGGCGCACCATCAATGACATTTTTCTTGAGGCCTAAAAGTGGCTCTACAACACCAGGTTCCATTTCAATAAAAAGTGGCATCAAATACTCTTTACCTGTCTTTTCATCTTTCTGTCGGGAGTATTGGTGATAGATATCATCGCCAGTTGGTGCATGCGTAAGTTTGAAGCCAAATTCGATGAAGACTACTTTTTCCGTGTTTTCTTTGGCAATTTTTTCAGGAGAAAATGCTTCTTCTACCACGGTAGTCGTATGGGTGACAACTTGTGTTTCGGTGGGAACTGGAGTAGGTAGAATTTTATCTTTGAAAGTATAGCCCAGTACGGTAAATACCAATAGTGCCGCCCCAAGAACAGATACTAAGGTCTTTTTAGATCGCTTTCTTTCAGAAACGATAGCTCGTTCAAAGGTTTCTTTCCCAATTCCCGCTTTTTGAGGCTCAATATTACTTTCAATCTGGTATTCCGCGGTCGCAGCAGCGGCAGGAATATTAATCAATTGGGTGGCATCGGCACTGACGAGACTAGGATTCACGTCAAATAGAAAGCGAGGCCCATTGGCACCTAGTGTAATTTCATCTCCTGGTTTTAAAGTTACACTGCCCGTAACCTTCTGTCCATTAAGGTAGGTGCCATTTAAACTGTTATTATCGGTGAGGGTAAAAAGCCCGATGGTGTCACCCTTAGTGATCGTGCCATGTTCGCGACTAACCGCATTGTCTTGCTCTGCATCGAATTGCAATTGATTTTGAATGGCTCTACCAAAACTGATGCTATCATTGGCTTGGTAATCAAACTCTTCGATTTGATTGATCTTGCTTCCACTTAGGTGCTTGATGATAATATGTCGTATTTCCGTGCTCATTGCTTTGTTGTTTTTGATTGTTTTTAAGTACGATACAAAGATGAGGAGGAATGTGCAGCTATGAAATACAGGCATCCCTTGGAATATAGAAAGGGATGCCCGTATTTTTTTCTAAGGGTTTACCTGTAGAGGTCTTCCGTCTCGGAAATATAAAGGAGTGGGAAATCAAAAAAGAGGACATAAAAAAAGCTTTGCTAGGCAGCAAGGCTTTCCGGTCTAAGACCTTTATTTTATTGACTATATCAAGTAGTCCTAGCTAAAATCAGCTAATGACTTCTCAATGATAGCCAAACTTTCATGTACTTGTGATTCTGTAATAACCAAAGGTGGAGCCAAGCGAATCTTATTACCATGGGTTGGCTTCGCTAGTAAGCCATTATCTCTAAAACGAAGGCAAATATCCCAGGCTAAGCTGGAATCTTCCTCGGAGTCAATTACAATGGCATTTAGCAGGCCTTTGCCTCTTACCAATTGGACAAGTGGGTTACGTTCTGCAATCTCACGCAATCCCTGTCGGAATAGTTCACCTAGTCGCTCGGCATTTTCAGCCAGCTTTTCATCGAGGATTACTTGCAAAGCCGCCTTTGCCACTGCGCAGGCCCTGTCTCTTATACACATCTGACGCTGCCGACGAAGAGGATAGTGTAGA
>CAJXUM010000132.1 GCA_913060855.1 uncultured Lewinella sp.
CGAGATCAGCCTCGGTCTCGTGGGCTCGGAGATGTGTATAAGAGACAGACTTTGTAGAGGCTCATTTTGGCCGAAAGATCTATTTACAAGAACTGGCTGAACTGGTTAACCTATCGGAACAGTCTTTTTCTCGATTCTTCAAGAAAATGATGGGCCGGCCTTTCTTCTCCTTTTTGAATGAATACCGGATCAATGTAGCCAGTCGCATGCTGATTGATACCGACCGGTCAGTAGCTGAAATAGGCTATGCTTGTGGCTATGAATCGCTTCCCTTTTTTCATAAGCAGTTCAGTAAGTTTAAAGAGAGTTCTCCTTCGAAGTATCGGAGGAGTTATCGGAGCTAGGATCTATTAATACCCGTTTGATATTACAAGCTAAAAGAGATAGTCTTCACGGTGCTCTCCTCTTCCTCCGCATTAGTCCAACTCATTAGGAAATGGTCAGCTAATTTTTCCAGAATGGGGAATCCACTTTGTCGGGAAACACCAATGGCGGTTACAGGGATACTCTCTGCTGTCTTTCCGGCAGCAGTTACTTTTGCCAGTCGTATTTCACCGCCTGAATCCACTGTTTCGATCCAGGAAACGAGCGCGGTCTCCGAATCTATCCATACGATGTCTACTCGCCCAATCGGGAGTCCATCATCGAGGCGAATCGGGGACGAAAAAGATTGGCCCGCATCATTAGAGAACGCGATATTCACCTGGCCTTTATTGGTGGCGGCGGTAAACCAAGCCACCGCTACGGAAGCTCCTTGGGCCGCAATAGCTGGGCCATTTACCGGGCAGCCTGCAATCTTCCACTGGTCATCCGCCACTTTCTGGGGAGCGGTCCATTGTCCATCTACTTTTCGTACAATGGAAATATCCCGGATCTCTTCTTCCGACCGATCACGATAAACGGCGATGGGGCCAGCGGAGGTCATCGCCAGGTCTGTTTGGCAGCAATCGCAAATGCGATGATCCAATTCCGCTTCTTCGAAGAGTTGTCCTTTTTCATCAAATTCTGCCGTTCGTAAGGTCATCGCTCCGCCGCCATGGCCATGGCCTTCTTCTTCCCCGTCCGGCGTTTTGGAAAAACGGCCATCCAACCAGATGGCTAATATATTACCACTGTCCATGGGAAGCATAGACAGAAAACCGTGTTCAGCAGCGATCCCATCTGAGTGTGGGATGAATGAAGAAGACCAGGTTTGGCCGTCATCAGCCGATTGGGATATTCTAACATCATAATCATAGGTTCCACTGGCACTTTTTTGTAGCCAATGTGCCGCCAAACTGTTGTTTTGATCTTTCCGGACCACGATGGAAGGGAAGTCCGCCCAGTTGACAAACCAATTGTCCCCTGTGGCAATGGTTTTGGGTGTTGACCAACTTTCATTCTTGAGTTTGGCAAACTGTAAAGCATCCGTGCTATCATTCAGGTATTCTACCCAAGAGAGATAAACTTCACCGCTTTCGGTAACATGTAAATTAGACTCACCACCGGACTGGACGGGACTTGGAATTTCTTTAATCTTTAACCCCTGTTCTGTTTTTTCAGTTGTATTGGGACGACAATTGGCCAATAAAAAGAGGAGAGCCGAGAAGTATAGTAAACGATTCATAATAAGAGTTTTCGTAGACGATCAACAATAGATTTTATGATGAAATAATTTCCATCCCTGTCCAATCCATTTCATCATAAAGTCCAATCAATAGCGAGAATGCAGGGGAAATAAGTCCCTGATCTCGCTATTAATTTTCAGTTATCTAATCAGAGCAATATAAATTAATGTGTATGGCCATCCTTTGCATGTTCTGCATTAGCCACATAGTCCATACTGCATGTTGGACATTTGCCAGCCGTGTCACTACCACTTCCTTCGCAATGCATCGGGCATACGTAGGCTGCTGTGTAAGCCTTTCCTTCGCCATGCGGGGCAGCAGCTTCGGTGGTCTCTTTGTTTGCTCCTTCGCTGGCGCTGCCTCCGCAAGCTGTGAAGAATAAGCCAAGGCTAAATAGTAGGGTTAGAAATCCCAGTGATTTTAAAGCATTCATCTTTCAAGTTTTAATTAGTGATTTGAATATTATTTTTGTTCATTTTGAATTTCGTCTATATCAAACGACCATCTACAGCTTGACCTTAATGATTATGACCGCTTGCTGGAGCGCTCGAGGCTTGCTCCACCGATGGATTTTTATAGTCTTTGGTAATGGTTTCTTCTACCGATCCGCATTTCAACATCTTATCTCCAAAGAATGGATTTTGGATGGCTTCCTCGTCGCTTATCCAATTGGCACCTGTATTATCAAATGCCATCGGACAATACTGGATGTAGTAATTGTTATCAGGAATGCCAAAAACTTTAATCGTGATGATGAGAGCTTGAGAAAGAAAATCGAATTGCGTTCGTTGTTTTTCTACCTCATGCTGCTCGACTATCTTTTTGCCATGGGTTTGTAGTGCGGCTAGTTGCTCCATCCAATACAGGTGAGCCTCTCCTTTGACTAATGACATATCGACCTTATCCAAGGTCCCTATCAATTGTTGAGCACTTTGTTGGGCCAGCAGGCTATCTGTAGCTACAAAGGCATCTTTGAGTTGCAAGTAAGCAGCGGTCACCTCAGCTAGTTGTTGCTTGAAAGCCAGGGGCGAACTTTCAGTGAAATCTGGTAAATGTTGGCTGTGATCTGCGCCCTTCAACAAGACATCCCTATTCATCATGCTGGCCTGGTTGTTGAGTTGTGCCGCCGCATCGATACTGAAATTGCCATAAGTAACGACTTCTTCTCCTGCCTCCAAACCTTCTTCGACCAAAACCTGGTCCCCCATCCGATTTCCAAGGGTAATCTCTCTGAATTTAAAGGAAGGAATGACGCTATCAGGTACCTTGACATAGACCACAGAGCGCTGGCCAGTCCACATGACCGCCGACTTAGGAATGAGTAATTGCTGATTGGTCTTGATGGGGGATTGGGTATGGCCTCTCACAAACATTTCAGGTTTGAGTATTTGGCCGGGATTATTGATCTCTCCCCGCAAGGATGTCACGCGCGTTTTGGAGTCGATCATCGGATCGATGAAGCTAATGCGGGTCTTAAATATTTTATTGGGAACGGCGGGAGTGGTGAATTCGATACGATCACCTAGTTGGATGGTAGCCAGGTCTTCCTCGTAGGCATCAAACAGAACCCAAAGGCGATTGAGACTCACCAAATCGAATAAAACTTCGCCTTGTTTGAGGTAGTCGCCTACTGCCACTCGGCGGCCTGTTACGATACCCGAAGCATCTGCTAACAGGGTAAATGTCTCCTGTATTTGACCACTTTCTTCTATCGCTTGAATCTCTTCGGGAGCTATTTTCCAATAGGTTAATTTTTTTCTGGCCGCTGTCAGCAAATCGGCATTGATATCCTGGAGTTTGATCGCTTCGAGTAGCTCGCGTTGGGCAGTTATAAGTTCTGGGGAATAAATAATGGCCAATTTTTGGCCACGCCGCACTTGTTCTCCGGTAAACGTAACGAAGAGTTGTTCAATCCGTCCAGGGATGTGGGCCACTTGGCTAGCAGATAGCCTTTCATCAGCCTGGATTTTTCCCGATAAACTGAGCGTTTTTTCTGCGGAGCCAGTGGAGCCGATAACCGTGGTCTCAATCTGCGCCAGCTTGACAGCCTCAGGCGTCATTTCTAGGATCAGCGGATCATTCGACGTATTGGCTTCGAGCGGAATCAAATCCATTTCGCAAATCGGACAAACACCGGGTTCATTTTGTCGAATTTGGGGATGCATGGAGCAGGTCCAGGTGGTTTCATCGCTGCCTAGGTCGGCATGATTATGATCGCTATTCATGGGCTCCACTCCTGTACTGGCTTGGAAGAATAGTAAATATCCGATGCCTAGGCCGACTAACATGGCGCCAAGCAAACCAATGAATACTAATATTTTATCCTTATTCATGTTTGATTACTTTTAGACAACTTGTACTTAAAAAGCGATATATCTCTCAATACGTGCCTTGGCCAATTGACTTTGCACGATGGCTTTTAAGGTTTTTAGGTCGTAATTCACCAAATCCATTTCTAGTAGCAGTAGTTCGTCAAACCGGCGTCCGTTCGTACTATATTCGGTGGTTAGCAGGCGAATGGCGGCTTCTGTAGTGGCTTTCTGTTGGGTATATAGCCCTTGTCGGAGACGGGCAATTTCATGATCGGTATAGGCCTTTTCAATCGTCGCTAGAAAAAGGCTCTCTGTATCCGATTTTCGATCTTGAAGCGCCGCTATTTTCAATTGTTCTTCTCGCTCTTTTGCGTCGTATTTTTTTCTGTACAGTGGAATACTCACCCTGGCGCTAAGTTGGAAGATATCCCGACCATTGTTCATGGGGGTAGCATCTGATCTTGGTGTGACCATAATATAATCTAGGCCAACGCCAAATGCAGGTTTGCCATCTAAGGTATTCAGGGCCATCTTCCTTTTGGCTGTTTCTTGTTGCATTGTAAATAAGCGCAGCATCGGATGATTGGCGCGGATATAGCTCGCCAGGGTATCCTTATTATAGGGAAGTACCGTGAAAGTCAGCGAGTCCTGAATGCGGATTGGCGAAGACAAGGGGCGATTCAATACCTGGTTTATATCGGCCAAAGGTTTGTCTTTGGTGCGCTCCAAAATAGTCAACTCTTCTTCCATTTCGTCGATTTTTAAGTCGACGCGCAAGACATCTGCAGCGCTGCCCTTACCGCTTTCTACTCGGGTCAGCGCCAATTGGCGCAACACCTTCAGCAAATTGAGATTTCGCCGAATGATGGTCTGCGAGCGATCCAGTTCGTACCATTGGTAATAGGCCGCTTTGACTTCGTAGGATAATTCCAAGGCTCTACTGGCCACGCGCTCACGCAAGGCTAGGGCGCTACTCATGGCGACTTCTGCCTTGGCATCCAGCGTTCCAAACCACGGGAACATTTGCGAAGCCCCGATTCGAAAACTCTGGGCACCGAGGCGAGTCTCGACTGGCGCAACAAAGCCCCCCAGGCTCACCTCCGGGTTGGGTAATTGACTAAGCTGCGGTGCGATCTCCAAGGCTGCCTCGTATTCCCGTTGTAGCGCCTTGAGTTCTAGATTGTTATTTTTGGCGATATCAATGAGATCTGCTACCGCCTGCGACTTTCCCACCATCGGAAGCAAGAAGAGGAAAAGGCTTAATTTTATAATTATATGGCTCATCATCTTTTAATTTTGGCTCATGATACTAGACATTTAGAAGACAGAAGACAGAAGACAGAAGACAGACTGCAGAAGTGGGCATCTGCCTTATATCTAGGCGATCTCTCCTCTCTCCTCTCTCCTCTGTCTTCTGTCATCTACCTTCGTCAAGTAGTATGATTTTGGGTTTGAAATCGGTTCTCCCATCTTAGTTTCCATTCCTGCCAGAGGGAATAGAGAACAGGCACAGTAAACATGGTTAAGGTTTGAATCAACATTCCCCCAAAAGAAGGAATGGCCATGGGAAGCATTACATCCGCCCCTCGACCAGTGGAGGTCAATACCGGTAACAAGGCCAGAATAGTGGTTGCTGTCGTCATCACTGCTGGGCGCACCCTCCTCAATCCACCTACTACAACAGCATCTCGAATTTCAGAAATGCTTGTAGGCCGGTTGGCTTTGAAACTGTCTCTCAAAAAGGTTGCTACCAATACGCCATCATCCGTAGCTATGCCGAACAGCGCCAAAAATCCCACCCAAACCGCTACACTAATGTTGAGCGTCTGTATCTGGAACAGGTCTCGCATATTAGTGTCGAAGACTTCGAAATTTAAAAACCAAGGCTGGTCGTATAGGCCGATTAGAATGAAGCCACCAGAGAAAGCAATGAATACACCCGTAAATACCATGGCGGAAATGGTCACCGAGCTGAATTGAAAATATAGGATCATGAAGATGATTCCTAGGGCAATGGGTACCACAATAGATAACCTTTTGTTCGCCCTTACCTGTTGCTCATAATTGCCTGCAAAACGATAGCTGATACCCGCAGGCACTACTAAGGCTCCAGTTTGGATTTGTTCATCCAGGTAGCCTTGGGCATTGTTGACGACTTCGACTTCTGCATAGTCTTTTTCTCGATCAAACAAGACATAGCCAATCAGAAAGCCGTCTTCACTTTTGATAGATTGCGGCCCTTGTTCATATTGAATATCAATCAATTCTCCCAGCGGAATCTGCCCACCATTACTGGAGGGTAAGAAAATTCGTTTGAGGCTTTCGGGGTCATCGCGCATTTCTCGCGGATACCGGACTCTAATGGCATAGCGCTCTCTACCTTCTACGGTGGTACTCATGGTCATCCCTCCTATAGCTGCCTGAATATGCGTTTGGACATCTTCGACACTCAGTCCATGCCGACTGATGGCATCTCGATTGATATCTAGCAAGAGATAGGGCTTACCGACAATTCGGTCGGCAAAAACAGCGGCATCTTTCACGCCCTCTATGTTTCTGAGGTGCTTTTCTAATTCCAGACCAAAGGCTTCAATGTCTTCCAACTTGGCGCCCCGGACCTTGATCCCCATGGGAGCTCGCATACCCGTTTGCAGCATGACCAGTCGGGTCTCAATCGGTTGTAGCTTGGGAGCTGAGGTGACGCCTGGAATCCGCGTAACTTTGACAATCTCATTCCAGATATCATCCGGGCTATTAATGTGGTCTCGCCACTGGCGGAAGTATTGTCCATTTTCATCGGGAATCATCTCTCCCTTTTCATCCTGTTGGTATTCACCTGCCCCATCGACTTGGTATCGAATCCGATGACCATTGACATCCGTTTTGTATTCCGATTTGTACTGGATAATGTTTTCATACATGGACATCGGTGCCGGATCCAAGGCGCTTTCTACTCTCCCTGCTTTTCCTACCACCATTTCTACCTCGGGTATGGCAGTGACGGCCATATCCAGCAGGCGTAGATTTTTGATATTTTCTTGCATGCCAGCATGCGGCATCGAGGTCGGCATCAGCAGAAATGAGCCTTCATCCAAGGCAGGCATAAATTCTTCTCCGGTGTTTTGAAAGACGACGATGCCTTGATAGACCAGCAAGCCCACCGCTGCCAAGAACAGTATCTTAAAGCGCAGCAAAAAGCGAAGAATCGATTCGTAAAAGTAGATCACCAGGTAGAAAAAACCGATGAGCACGGCGATGATAGTGCCGACAAAAATAAAATTGGTCACTACCGTTTGATTGACCCCTAACGGCATCCAAATACTAGATAGCAAATAGGCCACTATGCCAGCATATAAGAAGTTTTTGAGCCAATCAAATCCCGTACTATATTGGGGATAGGTACTGGTAATAAAGGTGGCTAATAGCCCCATCAGTCCCATCAAAAGCAACACCAATCCTAAAAAGGGTTGCATCCAATAAAGGATTACTCCACCCGCAATAGCCAATGCGGTATTGGCTATGTAGCGGGAAATATTTCTACGGCTCTGCAAGGAAAACAGAGAATGCGCTAGGGCCGGAACGATGGTAATGGCCACAATAATCGAAGCTACTAAGGCGAAAGTTTTGGTGAATGCCAGGGGCCTAAACAGTTTCCCTTCGGCTGCTTCCATGGTGAAAACGGGAATAAAACTAATAATAGTGGTCGCCACTGCCGTGATGACTGCCGAAGCTACTTCTACCGTCGCTTCATAGATCGTGGTGAGTAGGTCTTCTCCTTCCGGCGGATTTTCCATGCGATTGAGCATGCTCTCAGCGAGTACGATCCCCATATCTACCATCGTACCAATGGCGATGGCGATACCCGATAGGGCTACAATATTGGCATCCACCCCAAAATATTTCATGGCAATGAAGCACATCAAAACTGCTACGGGCAAGGCGCTGGAAACCAGCAGAGAAGACTTGAGGTTGAATAGCATGAGGATCACCACAATGACAGTGATGAGAATTTCCAAGCTGAGTGCCTCTTCTAGGGTTCCTATCGTTTCATTAATCAGTTGTGTCCGGTCATAGAAAGGAACGATTTTGACTTGAGATACCGTGCCGTCTGCCAAGGTCTTCGTCGGCAAGCCAGGCTCCATTTCCTTTATCTTATCCTTTACACCTTGTATGACAGCCAAGGGATTGGCGCCGTAGCGAGCGACTACAACTCCTCCCACGGCATCTGCGCCAGATTTATCGAGTACTCCTCTGCGCGTAGCTGGGCCAATGCTGACATGCGCTACATCACTTACTCGCAGTGGCACATTATTGCTGACCCGCACCACACTCTTCTCGATGTCTTCTATGCTTTCAACATAGCCCAGACCCCGGACAAAATATTCTGCGCGGTTGATTTCCAACGTTTGGGCCCCTACATCCAAGTTGCTTTTTCGTACAGCAGCCATCACTTGCTCTAGGGTAACTCCATAGGTTTTCATGGCATCGGGATCTACATCTACCTGATATTCCTTCACAAATCCGCCGATCGAGGCGACTTCCGAGACCCCTTCTGCCGAAGAAAGACCAAATCGCACATAGAAATCCTGGATACTCCGGAGTTCGTGCGGGCTCCATCCCCCCGTGGACTTGCCTTCCGCATCTTTGCCCTCCAGCGTGTACCAGAAAATTTGGCCCAGCGCAGTGGCGTCGGGCCCGAGGGTGGGCTGCACCGCGTCGGGCAAGGTATTGGCGGGCAGAGAATTGAGCTTTTCCAGGATTCGACTACGACTCCAGTAGAAATCTATCCCGTCATCGAAAATGACATAGATACTCGAAAAGCCAAACATGGAATTACTTCGAATGCTTTTGACACCCGGAATACCTAGTAAGGCCGTGGTGAGCGGGTATGAAATCTGATCTTCAACATCCTGGGGAGAACGCCCCATCCATTTAGTGAATACGATTTGCTGGTTTTCCCCAATATCAGGAATCGCGTCTACTGCTACCGGATCGCGAGGGAGCCAATTGATGCCAAAATCGAAGGGTGCTGTCACAATACCCCCGCCGACAAAAGCAAGGAGCAGTAGCCAGGCTACCAGCTTATTTTCGAGAAAAAATCGAATGAACTTATTGAGCATGTACTTTTCCTTTGGGTAATGGTCGGCCAACGAGGCCTTTCTTGGACCAATACGAATAAGGTAAAACCTGGGTACAACTAGTCAGTTGCCAGGCATCACATCACAAAAGAAAATAGATGCTATAAAAGAAAAGATTGGACCAGGACAGGGATATCCCTTGCTATTAACGGAGGCCTATACTGGTAATAGGCTTGGTCATGGCTGGTTATAGTATGAGAAGACTGAAAGACACTTAGGTAGGCAAACAAAAACTGTTGGAACTGCTTATCCTGAAAGACTTCGATGGGCTGTGCATCAACATCCTGATCAGCATGCACATAGACGGTCTTATTTTCACAGCAGTCTTTCTGCTTGGCGGTCGGTCCATCAGCCTGCGCCTGCATCATTTTTTGATGATGAGGGCATTTCTTCATCGGTTTGGCCACCGCTTGCTCATGGCAGGTCTTAGCCTTGCCGAGCCAGCTAACGGATTTGAGCTCTCCCGCACAATAATGCATATCGAGCACCCAACCTACTGAAGTCATTAAGACCAGTAAGGCTAGTGAAAAAGCCGTTAATCGATATGCTAAATGATTGCGTTTCATGTCAAAGTTTGGCTATGCCTACCATCAAAGGTACAAATTTTCTATACGGAAGTTTTCTGTGTAAGTCGTTATTGGAGAATTTTATTCTTTTTTTAACAGCTGCTGACGGTTCGCCATTTCATGGTTTCGCTTCGCAAAGTGACCTTTTTGCGTCTTGTTGGGGTGACAGGATTGCCAGAATTCCCAAGGGGGGCGTCACAAACCTCCAAAGTTCAGCCTATCGGCTTGGCCCTTTTTATTGCTCCTTTCTCGCTCAAATAAATTTGGCTCACAGGAGCCAATAAAAAAGGCCACTTCGCTTCGCAAAGTGACCTTTTTGAGTCTTGTCGGGATGACAGGATTGCCAGAATCCCCAAGAGGGGGGCGTTACAAGTCTCAAAAGTTCAGCCTATCGGCTTGGCCCTTTTTATTGCCCCCTTCTCGCTCAAATAAATTTGGCTCACAGGAGCCAATAAAAAAGGCCACTTCGCTATGCAAAGTGACCTTTTTGAGTCTTGTCGGGATGACAGGATTTGAACTGTCTCTTA
>CAJXUM010000133.1 GCA_913060855.1 uncultured Lewinella sp.
TCTACACTATCCTCTTCGTCGGCAGCGTCAGATGTGTATAAGAGACAGTCCTTTTGGAGTAAAGAATGTAGGTGTGAAAAGACATAGTAGCGCGCGTTAAACTCGAACTTTGTATCTACTAAAGATACTGGTTTTTAACGCCAAGAGTCAACATATGACAAAAAAAAGAGTACCTACAATATATTATGTAAGTACTCTTTGTTCTTATTAACGAAACGTTTTGCGAGGATATGTACTTGACGCCACTGACTATCACTACGTTCTGTCTGCGGGTCAGCACAATCCTGACAAGCTCCGCTTCGTCAGGAGGGTGAATAACCGGAATTGAACCGGCGACCTCTGGAACCACAATCCAGCGCTCTAACCAACTGAGCTATACCCACCATTTTGCTTAAAAAGCGTACACTAATGTACCCTTTATTATAAAGCGTTGCAAATATATAATAAGTTCCCTAAAGTGGGAAATACTTATCGAAAAAAAATCGGTTTGATTACTAACTCGCACCACTACTCCCCTACTACTCGCCCATATAGGGCCTTTACCCGATTATAATGTTTGACTACAATAACCGTTTTGTCGGTCTGTCTGGCAATTTCTTCCGGGATATTGCCGAAAAGGATCTGCGGGTAGATACTTTGCCCAGCTGCACCTAGTAAAACGGCATCATAGGATTTCGATTCTTCAATGATCGCCTGGCTTACGTTGTCATGGCGGAGCAATTTACTATTGAAATGCGCAGCACCATTTTGATTGCCGAGGCGATCTAGGGCACCTTCTAGGTACACTTGGGCCTTTTCTACTTGTGCTTCGTCGCTGCCCTTAGAGGCTACATTGCAGACCGTCAGGGTGCCTTCGAGGGATTTAGCCAATGCCAGTCCGTATTGTTCGGCACATTGGGCGTGTTCTCCTCCGGCAGTTGGAAGTAATATATTTTTGATGCCTTGGTCATTCATTAGCTTCACTAGCATAATATCGGTGCGGGCATGGGTTACGACGGCATCGGTGATGGAGCCCAGGATCCTTTCGGTATGCGTTGAAAAGCCTTTCCAGCCTAAGAGAATGAGATCGCAAGCACGCTCACGAGAAGTCTCCAAAATAGCCCGAGCTACATTATGCCCCACTCGGATCAGCGCGTGTGATGGAATGCCTTTGGCTTCCACGATTTCTCGGAGGGCTTTCAGGCGGTTTTCTTCTTCATCGATTACTTGATTGTCATAGCTCGTAGGTGGTAATTGGTCCGGGAGCGTGACTACACGCAAAAAGATGACTTCTCCGTTCTTTTCCTTGGCAATGGCAGCAGCCATTTCCGCTAGGGGTTGGATATTGTGCGGATTGGCAATCGGCAGCAATACCCGAAAGCGATTCTTTTCCAAACTAGTCCGGCCTTGGCTATGGGCGATATGAGAGGCAATACCTGGAATGGCTTTTTCCTCCGTTTCTGCCCCCTTCCAAGCAATAAAGGCCAGCATACCTAGCAATAAAGCGCCTAAGGCCAAAAAGAAAGGTATCGGGTGTGAGACGATTTGTGCAATGAGGTATAAATTGGCCAGAATTCCGAGTATGGGCAAAAGTGGAACCAGCGGCACCCGAAAAGGGCGCTCCATATCAGGAAACTTCCGGCGATGCACAATCAAAGCTGCATTGACCAATATCAAGGCTAACAATAAAACCGTATTAGCAAAATAGGAGAGATCTTCCAAGGGTAGCATCATCGCAAAGATGAGGATGCCACCACCTACCAGAATGACAGCAATGATCGGGGTTCGCGTTTGGGTATTAATCACCCCAATTTCTCGGGGTAAATGCCCCAGGTGGCTCATGGATAGGACAACCCGGGAACCAGCCATAATGGAGGCATTTGAGGCAGAAATCATAGAAAAAATAGCGCCTGCGATGATAACATAGCCCCCTACTCCACCTAAAAAACGCTTGGCGGCTTCGCCCATTGAGGCTTCGGTGTATTCATTGAGTCCAGCAAATAAGACGACTAAGACAACCATGGTATATAAGAGCGTCACGACGCCCATCGAGATAAAAATAGCCCGAGGAATATTCTTCACCGGATCTTTCACTTCTCCTGCAGAGGCTGCAATGGCAGAAAAACCAAAAAAGGTGATAAATACCATCGCTGCAGTGGAGCCAATCATTACCCAGTCATCATTAAAGCGATTGATTAATTCCTCTGGTTCAATAAATCGTAGGCCACCAAAAATAAACCAGATGAGCAATACCACCTTTGCAGCAGTGACGATGATTTGAAAGCGCCCGCTCTCCTTGGTCCCCTTGATATTGAGCAAGGTGAGGCCAATCAGCATCACAATTCCAAAGAGGGATTCAATCGGTAAATGCCAGATAAATTCGTTGAAATAGCTAGAAAGGCTAGCAATATAGAAGGCACAGGAAGAGGTATAACCTAAGAATAAGGCCCAACCCACAAAATAAGCCAAGGGGGCCGCAAAAGTTTTCCGGGCATACAAATAGCCTTCCCCCGTTTTGGGATAAATGGAAACAAATTCGCAATAAGAAAGGGCTGTAAATATGGCGACAAAGGCGGCCAATAGAAAGGCGACAATCGCGGCCGAACCAACATTTCGGATGGCTAGGCCCGATAGGGTAAAGATACCAGCGGCAATCATTGTACCGATTCCGATGGCTAAAGCTGAGGTTAATCCAAGATCTCTACTGAGTTCTGTTTCTACCCCTTGGGAAGGTAAAGGTTTTTCCATCTTAGCATTTTTGGCGAAGCTAAGCAGGCCCTAGTAGCTGAGCGCATGTTTGGGCAGGCCTCAATTGTTTGCCCAAACATACCTTGAAAGTGTAAGAAGTACCGAACCTGCATAGCGCTTATTCGGCTAATTTATCATTTTTTAGGGAGTTGGCAATTAATAAGGTGCGTAAAATGAAGCAGGTGTTTTGTTTTACTATTACTTACTCATAATACTAGACATTTAGCAGACAGAAACGGAACAGTACTGACAAATTAAGGAAACGTAGTGGAGTTAATTTCGTCAGTGCTTCTTTTTCTCCCAAAATCGCCAATTAAAACCACCTTCTGCTCGCCGTTCGGCTCTACTGCGCATCCGATCCCTGCGCTTTTTGTTCTTGGCCAACTCGTTCTTCTTCAAAAATACATATCGAATCGAGACGCCCGTTTGCTTATACAACTTTTGCTCTCCTCCTACCAAATTGATGGCGGGTTTGAAATCCCAGGTGAGGTTGAGGCGAGCGAAGGTGAATTCGAGGCCAGCAATGGCCGTGACGCCAAAGGGATCTTTGAGGAGTTCTCCTTCCTTTGGGGTAAGCCATCCCTTGTGTAAACCTCCTCCTACGTAAAAGTTGAATCGTCGGGAAATCAAGGGTGAATGCTGCTCTACTAAAGCCGTCAGTATCAACTCTTCTCTTTGAAGGCTAGACTGAACAATGAATTCAGCAGAGGTTTTCTTGGCAAAGCGATACTTTGCTGTCAAGCCCCAATCGGTTCCTAGCCGCATTCCTCCTGCTACATCATAGGATTGGCCCAGCAAGAAAATTCCACAAAAAAGAAATGTACTGCAAACGATCAATTTTTTCATACGCCCAAAACGAGTATATATTAGGAATTAGTATTTGATGCGGGAGGGATTAGTATTTTATTAAGAAGGTTTACAAGTTTAGGCGTTGAAGGTTTACAAAGGAAAGCGATCACTGGAATAAGATTTATAAATAGGCCAGCAAAACCACTACGCCCCGATCTTCAACCAAAAACTACCACCATGTTGTTCTACGCCCTTTAGGTTGGGATGTTGCCACAGAGGAGCTAGTATTTGGCTTAATTTTTCATCCTCACTGATAAAGTAGTTGGGAAGCAAGGGAATATATTTATTCGGATTGGCCAAGACAAAAGCAGCCAGGAGGTATTGTTCGGAATAGAAGCGATCACACATGAATTGTGGGTAGTCATACGGCAAGTAAATATCATGAATATGCACGATCACACCTGGCGCCAAACTGGGCAATATTTCTAGGAAAAAAACCATCGCATCAGAATTCGGCAATACACGATGTGAGTTATCAATGAACAAAATATCATCGGCTTCTAGCTGCGATAGCAGACTAATGTCCATCTTTTCGAAAGGCAAGCGGATCACTTCATCGGCCAAATCATCCATTTCCACCCGGGGCTGCGGATCTATAGAGGTGATCTTCGTAGCCAATCCATGATCCTTGATGCATTTGGCAGCTACCTTGGTGGAGTTGCCTGAACCTACTTCAATATATCTTTTGGCTTTTGAATGCTGCAACATATAATAGAGAGTGGCAATATCGAGTCCAGGTAGGAATCCGTTGTTCCAACAGGGCTGGCTGGGATCGGTTTCCTTGTTGCAGGTTTTGATCGTTTCGAGGTAAGGTTGCTGTGTCAATACACCTTGTAATAAATGTTCGTATTGATCTCGATGCCGATTGATCACCTCATATAGTGCTGCGTGCGGCGGTTTGCCATGTCCATAGCGAGGTGAAAAGTCAACTTTGTACTCCAAGAATAAATTCTGAAAACGAGGAGAAAGGAAACGATATAATTGCTTCAAATATTCCGTCATGTTTATTGGCTATTACCCTTTGGGAAAAAGCGATTGTTTTTCCAGATATAATCGGTGGTAGATTGATACAAATCGATGTGGGCGGGGCGTAATAATAGTTCATCCCACCATAGGGTATGTCGATTGAGATCAGGATTCCGCATGCGAATCTGCAGTTTTGTCGTGCGCTCATCCAGCTGAAAGGGCAATTCTAATAAGCCCCAACCATTATTATCGATGGCTTTGACAAATTCCCGAATCTGCTTGTAATCCTTCTTCAATTCGCTGTCAAAATCATTGAGCTGCACCAATTCAAAATCAGTACGGGGTACCAAATCCTGGTCGATATACATCCAAAAAGACACTTGCCAATTCAATGAATCTGTCGCTGGTAAAGGGGTCTCCCAGGTTGTTGTCCATTTTTTCAATTGGAAAGCATTCCCGGTTTGTCCAGCGTAAGCGGCTTCTGCCTGGCCATTCTCGAAGGTCTCTAATATAAAGGTGGCATTGGAGTCAGGGCTGAGGAGAGAACCAGTCGTAAATAAGGTATCGGCTAGGGTGCTTTCAATCGCCTTTTTTCGGTCAGCTATGCGTTGATCATAGCTATCTAGCGGTAGCTCTAGTATTTTGAGTTCTCCTTGTTCATAGAGCAGAGGCCCAGCATTCTCCAATTGCTGATAAGGTGCTTTGTTTTCTTGATATCGCGTCTCATCCCAAGCTAATAATAACGGTTTATCATTAGGGTATTCATCAAAGATGGCGGGTCGGCGATAGGGCTCCATGATCAGTTGCAATTGCTTGATCGTTTGGGAAGGTGAGGAGCGGGTGAGCATGGCCGCGGTGGTCGGTAGGCCGGTTTGCATGGATAACACCTGGGATTTCTGCATGATGAATCCACTGGGCGGCCACCAGAAATTATCGGACCCAATCGAGTAATAAGGTATTGGTAAAATAGCTTGGTACCGATCAAAATCGATGCCCGTTACTTCGGGGTAAGTGTTGCCCGGCTTGAGTTCTCCTATTTCATCCAATCGGACATCTTCTGCCTTGGTGAAATTGTAGGCCTCAAATAATAAAATGAAGCAAGGTAACAACAGAATGGGCCAGTATAAGAGCGGTTGGAAGGCTTTGCGCTTCACCCAGTAATACAGGCTGGCAAAACCAATAATATTGATGGTAAAATAAAACACCCAAACGAAGCGGCCAATCCCTCTAAACTGCTTGATCGGCCCCGTGTATTTGACCATTCCTTCCAAACCTGGAAGAATAAAAGGCAATCCAAAAGAGAAGAGTAAAATGACAAAAGCGCCATAAAACAACTTATTCAGAAAAGGAGTGGCCTGCTGTTCGAAGGCGACAGCTCCTTTTTTGAATCGATTACTGATCCAGTAATAACAAAGCGTCAAAGTCGTACCTACCCCTACTAAGCCCAAGTAAGCCATATTTTCAAAATCCAACCACCCAAAAGGTTTTACATGCTGGTGAAACCATCGAAAGTAAGGTTGGTTGAGCGAAACAAACACCCCATGCCACTTGGCTCGATAGTGCAAATAACCCCATGGCACCGAGACCCGGTCTGGGATCGGATCGTTGAGGATCATCCACACAAAAAAGAAGGACAGGGGAATGAGTAATTGTATCGTATAGTGGAAGGCACATTCTTGAAATCGTTTCCAACTAAAGTCCTGTAGAAAATGAAAGAGAAAGAAGAAGGAAATCAAGAAGGTCAAGATGGCAAAGTAATAGAAGTGTATCATGGAATAACAAAAGACCGTAATCATGATATACACACTCCAGCGCCAATGCCGCTTTTCATCAAATCGCATTAAAAAGTAAATCACCGCCGGGATGACGGCCGGATGCGCTAAGCCATAGTGCGAAGACATCCGATCAATTTGCGGCGCTAAAAAAGTCATGCCAATTGCAATCAGGATGCTATACCAGACCGGCAACTCCAAGCGTCGCATAATCAAGTACACAAAAAGCGCACAAAGGAATATCGAAAACAACATCATGAGATGCACCAAATGGAAGGTGTAGGGCGTGATGTCGACAAAATTCGCAGAAATAAACTTGATGGTAGTAGAAAGAATAGGCTGGGTAGCTGCCGGTACCACATGCTCTCCATAAGGATAATTCATCCCTTCGTAATGAGAGTAAGTACTATCATATTGGGCATGATAGTAGATCACCGTATACGCCTTCAATCCATCCCCGTATGCTTCGATGACCTTATAATCAGGGAAGTCCAACATTTCTTCAAAACGGATGGAAATACAGGCTAACGCAATAAATATGACAGCCAAAAGGCCCTTCCAATCTGATCGCATGGTGTTGGCAATGATTATTGAAGACGAATGTCCCCAATTTATTCTTAACCGCAAAAAAAAGGGTAGAAAATGTCAAATCCATTTTCTACCCTTCCTGCTTGTTTCGATTTAATCCGCGCGCTTATTCGCGAATCAACTCAAAGTCGGTACGACGGTTTTTCGCTTTGCCATCAGCCGTGTCATTCGTATCGATCGGCTTGGAAGGTCCATTACCAATCACAATAAAACGGTTGGGAGACATCTGATGTTCCGATACTAAATAATCGGCTACAGACTGAGCTCTCTTTTTAGACAAGGCAATATTAGAAGTCCTCGAACCTACATTATCAGTATTTCCTTCGATACGAATCCGTGCATTCCCAAAAGCTTTGGCAATATCCACAAACTCTCGATCGATGATATACTTCGCATTTTCATCCAACTTGAATTCTCCCGTTCGGAAGCTAATACTGACTGCTTTGGTAGCAATCGCTTCTTTCCCCGCACCTTCAGCTTCGGTTACCTTGGTGAAGTCTTTAGTCCCCTCTGCATTGTGGATCGCACCACCAATACTTGTTGCTTGTACCGCTCCAGGGTAAGCCACACGACGCCAGTTACCCGCATCATTGGCAAAACCCAATGCTTTATACTCCATAGTCATACGACTGTATAATGCTTCTCCTGTAACCCCTTTATAGGACGGGTTCAAACCAAAAAAGTTTTGATTATCACCGTGCGTTACTAGGCGTACGTTATTGATAGCAGCCATCGCATCAGAACGTGGAATTCCCAAGCCTTCAGAAAGGATATCGCCTGCTTTATCTTTAGCTTTCGGGTTGGAGTTGATTTCTGCAGCACCAATCATCCAGCCTTGATATATTTTTTGGAGTTTATCCCGATTGTTTTCTACAAACTCTCTCTTTGCAAAAAATACGTCGGCAATAATATTGGAGGCAGAGCGTGTACTTTCTAATACTTTCGCCCCTGCAACCGCGCGAATACTTTGCTCGTCATCTGGACTCCATACTACAGCGGCATCCACTTGCTGACTTTTGAAAGCAGCAGCGGCATCAATAGCCGAAGCTTGCGGCTTGATATCGACATCATCGATACTCATACCGGCAGCATCCAACAGCCAAAGTAGAAAAGAATGAGAAGGTGTCAATTCAGCCACAGCGATTGATTTCCCTTTCAGGTCGCCTACACTATTGATTCCTCTTCGGACCACTACAGCATCACCACCTCGTGACCAATCAGCCTGCCACAATACAACCGGATCAAAATCCTTTAAGCCTTCCATAATAGTAGGAAAAGCATCAATGGTATACCAGTGCAAATCAATATCGCCACTTTTCCAGGCATTCAATGAAGCATCCACATCATCATTCAGTACAAATTCTACTTTGATGCCATGATCCTGATAAAAACGAGAAGCAGTACTGGCTTGGAAGCCTTCATTGAAGTATTGCCCGCCGGCGTATCCGCCCCAGGTTACAACACCAATTTTAATTACATCATCATCCTTTGCAAATTCTTTTTTATTATCAGTTTTTTGTCCGGTGGTGGTTCCTTCACCTCCACCAACACCTTCCAGCATACCACTCTTTTGCAAGTAGTTGAAGCCGAAGAATGCTGCTGCAACAACAGCAAACACGATTAATAATTTAGAAAAAGTTGTGAGTCTTTTAGCCATGATTTTGGTTTAGTGGTGAATACTTATATGCCGGTGCAAGGAAGATATTTGATCGCTTTGGCGTTCATTTCTTATCCCTACGCTTATCCCATATGGGGTGGCTTCACCTTTAGTAGGTTTTCTAGAATTTTAAATTATTATTCAAAGAAGTTGTCATATTGATTGCGGTGCCCAGTCTGGCGTATCGGTTCCTTCACCGGAGAGTCCAGGTCTAGCACGTCGGCTTCATCATTGGCTTGGGTCAGCAAACTTTGCTTTTCTTCTCCTAAAATCAGAGAAACACCTTCTTGCTCCCATTTTTCTAGCATTTTCAATCCTTCCTCTTCAAAAATGCCATTTTGAAGGTCGACCGAATCCATGAAACTAGAAGACATTTCCATGAAGCGTTCCATCTCTCCTACCTTCTGCGCCACATCTTCGGTTACCGCTTCCATCGCCATATCAAACATCGCTCGCTTATCGGGATCACCTGAAATGACACTCATCGCAGACTTCATCGCATTATGACTCATGTGAATCGCCTTGCGCTCTTGTTCTTTTACCTCCACCTGGTCCTTGATGTCCTCCATCAGGATCTGGGAATTTTCATACATCTTCGTGAGTACTCGATACAAGATTTCCATCTTCTTGTACAAATCCTCCAAGCGCACATTAGATTCTCTCAAACGCCCTGCTTTTCGGGACTTGAGAATCATAATAGCTTCCTTATTACTGGATCGAGCCTTACTGGCGAGTGTAAGGTTAGTTTTGATATCCTTCTTATTGTTATGGATCACCTCATTGAGCTTATGCATTTGCCCTCTCAATTGGCTGATCTGCTTATTCATCTTGCGAAGATTCCCTTTTAGGTTATCTACATAAGATTTTAGAATCCCAATAGGATCAATTTGTACAAATAGGCCGGTTACCCAACGCATTACGCCTTTGTACATATACCATACGAGATTGCGCATTTTAGGGTCGAGTACCATATAAACCAATACACCCAATACCGCCAGCATACCCGCTAGGTAAAGCACATTCTGGGCTAGGCCTACCAGAATTGGTAAAACACTGGTCAATAAGACCCCACCACCAATCACCATCGCAGCCAAAAAGATCATGCCGGTTACCCCTTCTGGGCGCTGCCAAAACGACTTAGACTTTATTTGTTCCGTATCCATCTATTATCTTCTGGTTAATTATATTACAATTTATTTTAGGAATTTCTTCATGTTTTCGACATCGCTGTTGATCTGATCGACCAGCGTTTGGTAGGATGCAATGAAGTTATTCTTCGTATTTTCGACTTTCACCGTTGCACCGCTAATCTCCTTTTTGAGGCTATTAGCTTGTTGCTGGTGTTTTTCTATTTCCTGCGTCAATTGCTTTATTTTAGCCGCTTTAGTCGTCACGATATCCTCCAACTTCTTAATCTGTTGCTCCTTGCTACCGATTTGCTTCTGCTTCTGTGCTACCAAGGCTTGCTCAAACTTCTGTTCTTCATTCGCCAATATCTTCAAATAATGTTGAGCTGTTTCTAGCAACTTGGGAGGGGTGGCGCCCATGGTCTGGGCCCTGTCTCTTATACACATCTCCGAGCCCACG
>CAJXUM010000134.1 GCA_913060855.1 uncultured Lewinella sp.
GAGATCAGCCTCGGTCTCGTGGGCTCGGAGATGTGTATAAGAGACAGTCCCAGTATTGACTTCTATACCCCAGACTTTTATAATCCGCGATTTAAACATTGGAATGACCTATATGTCAGGCAGGGAAATCCTTTGCTTGTACCAGAACAAAGATTTGACAATACCGTGGCCGCCAAAGCCTTGTTTACCATTGGTCACTATGAAGGGCTGGGCTTCTCGCCGTTTTCTATAGACCAATTTCCCGATGCTCCTTTGAGTCCCAAAGGAGAGAAATTGGGCAAGGTCTATGATATTATTCACCAGATCAAGCCCCTCTTGGATAAGTACCGAGGACAAAACCGAATAGAAGGGGTATTGCTGGACAAAGAGGTCAGTGAAGTAACTTTTGTATTGGGAGATTATGAGTTTAAAGCCCGGCATACCTACAATTTGGGGTGGGAACCCAATGCAGCAGCAGAAGAGTGGGAGTCCGCTGCCGCCATCATTGTCCAAACCGGCGATAATGAATTCCATTATGCTGGCTTTGGCGTTTCATTGACCATGAAAAATTTGAAAGCCCCTAATGCTAGGGTAGGTATTCTTAAAACCGACTTGGGCCATTTTAAAACTGGAAAGTGGGTGGTCTATCGACATTTAAACGGTGATCAGACCCATCAAGGTAGACATATCCGTTCTTTTGTTAATGATGTTTGTATTCAGCGATTCAGCTTGTATAACTATGAGTAAAAGTGGGACTTAATCGGTGTACGCTTCCAAGCTAGAACTGTGGATGTGGACCGAGGCGAAATACGAAGGTTTCGCACTTTCGACTTTACACTTCCAATTTTTGTCCAACCATAGGAGGGTGCCCCTAAATAACTACCAATACTCAAGTCCTTATCTTTTCTCGTTCCGGTATTCAATAGGAGTCTGGCCGGTTATTTTTTTGAAGAATTTGGAAAAATCGCTAGACTCAAATTCTCCTAGTCTATACGCAATTTCCTTGATCTGCAGATCTGTCTGTTTGAGCCATACTTTTGCTTGCAGCACCCGCATATGCACCAACAGTTCGTGCGCTGATTTCCCCGTAACCTTCTTCACACTTTTATTCAAATGATTGGGAGAAACCCCCAGGATATGGGCACCATCAACGACCCTTCTTATCTGGCCAATATTTTCTGAAAGTGCAGTTTTGTATCGTTGGGTGAGAATGGAGGCTGCACTAGAGGAAGAAAGAGGCCGCTCGGAATAGTCAAAATTGACCTCATTGAGCAGGGTGGTGAGATGCAAAGCGATGATTTTTTCCCGCTGCATTTCATGGTGGTTATATTCAGTGTAGAGCAGTTCGAGTTGCTGGCTTACCCGGTCCACCGCGATTACCTTCACCAATGGTTCTGCCATGATAGAAAAGAAAGGGAAGTCCCGCTCGATATTAACGTTCAATTGGTTTTGGTTAAATATCTCTGGCTCAAAATGACAATAAAACCCCTTGATGTCTTTGGACATGGCTTCCAAGGAGGTAATCTGGAAGGCGGGTAGGCAGTATAAGTCGTTTTCTCCTACTTCATAGCGGTTCAGGTTTTTACTTCGTACGGCCCCTCCTTGTGTAACATAAAAGAAAAAATAAATCGACCGCCTGTGCGGTAAAACAGGAAGCGTGATAAAGTTTTTGTAATCCTCAATTCGAGCAATGTGAAATCGGGAATAAATACCCTGGACAGTGGGCTTCCAGTCACCAAACAAGAAATCATCAAATTGTTGCGGATGAAGATTAGGTATGTCTAGCTTTTTAGCCATTCCTCAAAGTTAAGCATGAGAAAACAATTATCCTAGCAGATCTGATGAACCCTTTATCCCCATAAATGGCATCGGAAATAGCAGTTCTAAGTTATTCACTTGCGCTCGTTTTTACTTCAAATTCCATTTCCATCTTTAATGTGGATTGATTTTGCATACCAATAGAATAATTATGCATACCCATCTCTTTTTAGAATAATTAATTTTGTACTGTACATTTTATAAAATAAAGATCTGAATATTAGTCTTATGGCACGGAATCCACATTATTTTTCTCAACTCGCTCACATTGAGGTACTGACCAAGGACCTAGACAAATCAGTAGAATTCTTCCGAGATATCGTTGGCATGGATGAAACCGGTAGAGAAGCGCAATCGGTCTATCTAAGAGCATGGGGAGATTACTTCCATCACACTTTAAAACTAACACAAAGCGAGGAGAGCGGTTTGGGCCATTTAGGATGGCGCGCTGACAGTCCTGAAGCCTTAACGGATGCGGTGGAGTATTTGGAGAAAATTGGAGCTGGAATAGGCTGGGATGAAGGGGATTTGGGACATGGCAAAGCTTATCGTTTTACCTCTCCGGACGGGCATATGCACGAAGTTTTTTGGGACGTGGTATGGCTCAGGGAAGAAGGCGAACGAGGTAGTGTCTATGCTGACCGCTATGCCAGTAACCGATTGAAAGGGGCCAACCCTCGTCGATTTGACCATGTGACGTATATGGTAGCGAAGGGGAAATACGCAGCCGAAAAGGAATTTTGGAAAGGCATGGGCTTGAAAAACCCGGATGAAATACGCATCAATAATGATATTCCTCCGGTAGGTGGCCTCTGGACTATCGCCAATCTTTCGCATGACATCGCCGTTTTCACCGATCCTAATATTGGCGAAAATGAAGCCGTACTCAATCATATTTGCTGGAATGTAGACAGCCGGGAGGAAGTATTGCTAGCCTTAGACTATTTCATTGAAAAGGGCTATAAGAGTGTGATGGGAGCACCCACTCGCCATAAAGCGGATGAAGGATTTTTCATCTATATACAAGATCCTGGAAGCGGAATTTTATTTGAATACTACGCTTGTGCACGACTAGTTTTCGCTCCTGATCATCAGGATGTGCATTACCTAAAAGACAATCCGAATGATGCATGGGGAAGTGTCAATCCTTTTGCAGAAATGGCCAAGGGTAAAAAATTAGGATTGACGGACGGTGTGGTCAAGCCGGTAGATATTTAGGGAAAGTCTGAAGTCGAGTATCTTATTCAAAAAACATCAATTCAACAAAAATTATGTGGCATTATTTCCCAGGAAAATACATGCCTTCTTACCAAGTGAACAGAGCTTTAACACAAGCTCACTATGGTGGAGGTGAATTTGCGGAGATTTTAAAAGTGGCAGGCGATATAGACCCTAACAATCGAGAAACTATCAATGGGGCCTGGTTGAAAATGGGGAATCCAGTTTATGAGTTAGCAGAAAAATTTGAGCAAGCGGGAAGTCTTATTTCTGCTCGTCGAACCTATCTACGAGCATTTAATTATCTACGTTCTGCAGAATTTTTTATGCCCCTCAGTGATGATAGAAAAATCCCGACCTATGTGAAAGCGCGAGAAGCTTTCATTCGAGCGATTAAATATTTTGATGAAAAGGTATTGCAAATAGAAGTGCCATTTGAAGACTCCTTTTTACCAGGCTACCTATTCAAACCACAAGAGGTCAAAAACCCGCCGGTATTGATGATGTTTGGAGGACTGGATAGTCTGGCCGAGGAACTGTACTTCGGTATTGGTCAGCACTTGAATGAGCGAGGAATTGCACTCTTGGCTATGGACGGCCCCGGACAGGGAGCTGCCCTTCGTTTGAACCATATTCACTCTCGCCATGACTTCAATGTAGCAGGCACGGCGGTCCTGGATTGGTGTATTGAAAACCTTAAAGACGAAGTGGATATTGCTCGGATTGGCGTGGGAGCCGTTTCGATGGGTGGCTATATGGCTGCCCGCTGTGCCGCCTTTGAACCCCGCTTTAAAGTATGTATGATTTTTGGTGCCGTATGGTCTTATTACGAAGTTTGGGCAGGGCGTCCAGACACCCATCCATTAGCCGAAATTGTGCAACATATCATGGGGGTAGAAAGCATGACGGAGGCCCGCAAAAAACTGGAGGGCTATACTTTAGAAGGAGGAATTGCCGAAAAAATTTCCATGCCGACCTATGTCCTACACGGGGCAGATGATAAGCAAAATTTTGTGAGTCATGCGCTTCGCGTCGACGAACATCTCACTTCTGAACACGTACTGGAAGTTATCCCGGCCGGCGAAAGTGGCTCACAGCATTGCCAAATTGATGACTTTACAAAGACCTTTAATATGTACGATTGGATCGCAAAGAAAATCCATGAGTGATAGTGTTTGTTGAGAGTAGATTGGAAAAGGAGGAAGACGGTTAGAACTCCTGAAACAAAAGACTTTATCTAAAATAAACGAGCCAGCTATGCCAGGAATTAAAAAAGTACTCGTCGTCGGTGGTGGAATTGGGGGGCAATCCGTTGCCATCGCTTTAGCACAAGCAGGTATTAAAACTGAAATTATAGAAATTAAGGAAGCCTTTAATGTATACGGAGTAGGTATTATCCAGCAAGCTAATGCCTTAAGAGCATTGGATCAAATTGGTATTGCGGATGAAACCATGCGGCGTGGTTTTCCTTATGGTCAGGTGAAAATGTTTACTGCTGGTGGACATTCTATAGGCCTAGCCGGCGCTCCTTCCATGGGTAAATATCCCAGTCACAATGGTATTTCCAGACGTATTCTGCATGAGGTAATGTTTGAAGAAGCGCAAAAACTAGGCATTCCATACCGCATGGGGATCACCGTTGTGTCAATTAAAAATAATGAAGATTCCGTAACGGTCAATTTTACCGATGGTAGTCAAGGTACTTACGATTTGCTTATCGCTTCCGATGGCGTCAAATCCAAAATACGAGACCTAGTTTTTGGTAAAATACACCCTCGTTATGTAGGGCTGTCCGTTTGGCGTTACCCCTTCAAAAGGCATGAGGACCTCGATACCGGCTATATTTATTACGGTCGAAAAAGTAAAATTGGTTTCGTTCCCATGTCGTCTGAAAGCATGTATATGTTTTTAGTCTCCGCAGAAGGACCAAATCCCCGCTTAGACAAAGCTGATTACGTACCTATGCTAAAAGACTATCTAGCAGAATTCCCGGTTAAGATAGCGCAAGATGGGTCTCCATCAATATAGCGACCAAACGGTAAAACATCGAAATAATTGTAATATGGCAAATATTGTAAAGCCCATCACCAATTTATCATTCGAGGTTATTCTTCAAAACCATGAGGTACAAGGTCAAAAAAGGAATCCCGCCCCAAATGTTGGCCGTACTCTCTGGCTACATCTTCAATTGAGCCGATAATACCGACGGGATGGAAATCATGTCCATAAAATCCTAAAAAGACAACCCGTTCGGCTTGAAACAACCGTTTTTCTTTATCCACCAGTTGAAATCGGAGAGAAGTGAAAAATCGCATCCAACGTTCAATGCCTTTTCCGTGATACTCAATGGCTTCCTCTCGGCTTAGGCTTTCTGCCTGTCCTCCTGTAGAACTAAATTGAGAATGATAAACAGAAAGATAATCGTCTTCAGCATGGACGAAAAAATCCCTAATGGCAGAGAATTCCTCGATGGCATCATGAACAATCTCTTTTTCTTCCTGAGTGATGTGGACAGATTTGATTTTCCGAATTACGACTTTAGCTTCTTCAGGCAGTTCTGTGACTTCAAAACCATTTGGAATATCCTCTATCAGATTCGGATATTCATCTGATGTAGTCACATAGTATCGATACTTTCCTGATTTAGTCGGAACGGCTCGGAAATAATGAGTTTTACCTTGTCGGTTCGTATATGAGAATGGCATTGTAATTATTATTTAACTGCTGCTTCGTTTAAAGCTCTGCGAACGGAAGTTCTGCTGATACCTAGTTCTTTGGCAATTTGCGATTTATTGAGTCCATCCTTATACATCTGTTTTACCCTGTCAGCTTTCAGAGCAGCCGTTTTAGGTCTACCGTGATTTTTACCTTTAGCACGAGCATGAGCAATGCCCGCCTTGACTCGTTCCCTTAATATATCTCTTTCAAACTCAGCAAATACGGCCAACATTCCTGCCATTGCTTTTCCTGATGGTGTTGTAAAGTCTAATGCTTCGGTAATGGAAACGAAACCAACACCAAGTACCTTTAAATCTTGCAATTCATTAATCAGACTCACCAAAGAGCGTCCCCATCTATCCAATTTCCAAACCACAATTACATCAATCTCTCTACGTTTCGCAGCTTGAAGAATGAACTCTTTTTTCTCTCGTTTTTTCACTCCCGAAGAAGTTTCTTCTATTTCCATAACGACTGACCAACCTCTGTTGAGGGCATACTCTTGCATGGTGTTTAATTGCATGGAAAGCGTCTGTTGATCGTAAGTCGATATTCTGGCATAAAGTGCAGCTCTCATTTTTCTTATTCAAAATTAGGGTGGACAAAAACCCATCTGAAAAACCTGTTTTTGGAGTCCTGATTCTCAAAGAGTTACTTCATTAATTATAATATGGACAAAAATATTAGTTTTCGGTCAGTATACCAATTTTGTTCAATTTGTAACACACTTAAAAAATCAGACGATGGGAACACAACTTCGAGTTCTTTCCCAAAAGGAAATCAACCAGATTTATAGTTTACCAAAATTGACGGCCAAACAACGAACGGTATTTCTGGACTTGCCGCTTCCTGAACAGAAACTAGTTCGGACCTATCGTACGCCTTTAACCAGGGTTTTCTTCATCCTTCAACTGGCATACTTTAAATTCAAACAACAGTTTTTTAAATTTGATTTGGGTGAGGTTCAAGCGGATATAGTTTATTTGCAGGAAAATTATTTCCCTCATCAATCACTTCCTTTAGAGGGGACGCTTACAAAACCCCGGCGTTTGCAGCAACAAAAGGTGATCCTGGATTTATTGGGGTATAAAATTGCGGATGCAGCTATAAGGGCAGCTTTATTTGAGCGGGCTTGTCAATCCGCAAGGCTATCTGCTAATCCGACTTTTCTTTTTCGGGATTTGATGAATTGGTTGGAACACAAAAAAGTGATCTTGCCAGCGTATAGTTTTTTACAGCGGCACATTATCGGAAAGGCTATCAGTACGGAACGAAAGCGGTTGGAAGAACTGATCCAAGCAATATTGAGCGATGATTTTCAAGTTCATTTGGATAATTTGGTGAATGAAAAAACAGGAAGTTGGTACATTTTGACATGGTTGGGCTGGGAAACACCCAATTTCAAACCGCAATCATTGAGGCAGGAAACCAAAAGAAAAGCCTTCATTGAGCCACTCTATCCAACAGCAAAGTTGCTGGTTGAAAAACTCAATATTTCCAATGAAAATATCCGTTACTACGCTTCCTTGGCTGAGCATTACACGGTTGGGCAACTGCGGCAATTCAAAAACGGGATGGCGTATGTTTTTCTGCTCTGTTATCTGCACTACCGCTACCGCAGGATCAATGATGTATTGGTGGAGGCCTTCAAGTACTATGTCAGAAAATACGAATCACAGGCCAAAAATATGGTCAAGGAGTATTTCTATAAATACCACTTGAATGCCAATGCACAGTTGGGCAAAGTTCCCCAAATACTTGCTCTGTTCATCAACGATGAAATTGATGGCAGTACGCCATTTTCTGTCGTTCGGAAGATGGCACTGGACATGTTGGACAGGGAAAAAATCCTTTTACTGACTGACTTCATCAATAAAAATCGAGTGGATGAAATAGCGGTCAAATGGGAGCACTATGAAGAAATCAAGCAGCAGGTTAGCTATAATCTGAGGCATTTGTTTCTGCACCTGGACTTTGAAACAGAAGCGATTTCATCCTCAGTATTAGAGGCTGCTGCCGTAGTTAAAGAAGTTTTGCAAAAGGGCAGATCATTGAAAAGTGTGCCTGCTGAAGAATTGCACAAAGATTTTATCCCTAAATATTTACAACCCTATTTGTGGCAAAATGACGGCTTGATCACTGCTCGGTATGAATTGATGCTTTATCAGATACTGAACCGAGAATTGTTGGCAGGACATGTTTTCATCACAAACAGCTTTCGCAACCAGAGTTTGGAAGCTGACCTGATCCCTCTAATTTATTGGCAGGAAAATAAAGACCAAATCCTGGCCCAGATTGATCTGCCAAAATTACTGCAACGGCCTGAGCAGCGATTGGCTGAATTGAAAAAGGAACTGGAATCCAAGATCAAACTGGTCAATAAGTCCATTTCCAAAGGGGATAACAAAAGCATCTCCATCAAAAACAATGCGGACGGAACTTTCAAATGGCTCTTGACTTACAATGCCAAGGAGTCGACCGCTAATCACCAGGTTTACAAACAACTACCTGTTATAGGTATTATTCAACTACTTTATTGGGTCGATGAGCAAACCCATTTTATGAATAATTTCCAACATATCCTCCATAAGGGAAATACAAAAAAGGTTGACCCTACCATGCTTCGGGCCTGTTTATTGGCATTGGGTACAAATCACGGCATAGGCAATATGGCAGCCCGGTCTGATATTTCATATAACCACCTCAATCGAACTGCTCAAAATTTTATCCGTGCTGAAACTTTACAGCAAGCTAATCAAGTAATTGCCGATGCGACGGCTAAACTGTCTATGTTCACACATTATAATATAGCACCTGATACGCTTCATTCGAGTAGTGATGGTCAGAAATTTTCCTCTCGTTTTGACACTATCAATGCTCGATATTCCCCCAAATATTTTGGCTTGGAAAAGGGTATTTCGCTCAACACTATGGTCGTCAACCATATCCCCGTCAATGCTAAAATCATTGGGTCAAATGAACATGAAAGCCACTATGTATTTGATTTGATGTACAATAATAGCACTAATATTCAGCCTGCTATCCACTCCACCGATTCACACGGAACAAACAAAGTCAATTTTGCTATCCTTGATTGCTTTGGCTATCAGTTCGCTCCCCGCTATCGGAGGTTTCAAAAGGAAGTAGAAAAACTGGTAAGTTTCCATCCTACAAAACACTATCCCGATAAATACCTCATTAAACCCTATCGACAAGTCAATAAGCAACGGTTTATTGACCATTGGGGAACTTTTCAGAGAATCATGGCCTCATTAGCACTCAAAACCACTTCTCAGAGTACCATTGTCAGAAAATTATCCTCTTTTGACCGAGTCAATCAAATTCAGGCTGTCCTGACAGATTACAACGATATTGTTAAATCTATTTTCATGCTCGATTACGTCCACTCCACTACCTTTCGCCAAAATATCCAAACCGCTTTAAATCGTGGAGAAGCTTATCATCGATTGAGAAAAAATGTAGCTTATGCCCATGACGGAAAGTTTCAGGTGCATTCACAGCAAGAGCAGCTCATTTGGAGTGAAGCCACCCGCTTGATTTGTAATGCCATTATTTTTTACAATACTTTTTTGCTCTCTCAGCTATTAAAGCAGCACACCCAAACTGGTAATGACAAGGAAGTCAAAACCCTCCAAAAAGTATCGCCCATTGCCTGGCAACATATCAATTTACATGGGCTGTACCAGTTTAAAAAAGAGGTGGAACCAATTGATTGGAAGCAAATATTGAGCAGCGTAAAAATCCAATAATCAAACTGATTTCATATAGTAATTATTTCGATGTTTTACCGTTTGGTCGCTATATTGATGGAGACCCTAAAACGGGCTTCCGTCTTCGCTCTCACTTCATCTAAGGTGGCGCCCGGCATGAGCTCCACTAGCGTCAATTGTCCCTCGAGATACTCAAATACCGCCAAGTCGGTAATGACGACATCCACGGCCTGCATTGCCGTGAAAGGCAGGGTACAAGCAGGAACAATCTTGGAGCGACCTTTGCGGTCGGTATGTGCCAATGTAATGATCAATCGCTTAGCGCCAGAAGCCAAGTCCATCGCACCGCCTACTCCCAAGAGCGGCTTCCCGGGCACCGCCCAATTGGCCAAATTGGCTTTCTCATCCACTTGTAAGCCCCCCATAATCGCTACATCAACATGTCCGCCACGTATCATCGCAAAGGACTGAGAACTGTCGAAATAACTGCTACCATTGAGGGCGGTTACGGGAACTTTCCCGGCATTGACGGGATAATCCAATGCCCCGCCGCCGTCGGTCGGAGCAGGTCCGACACCCAGCATGCCGTTTTCGGTATGAAGTATAATGC
>CAJXUM010000135.1 GCA_913060855.1 uncultured Lewinella sp.
TACGAGATCAGCCTCGGTCTCGTGGGCTCGGAGATGTGTATAAGAGACAGTTACGGATCTATCACTATCGGTGAGAAAGTAATAGAGCAAGTAGGTGTGATCGGTGAGAAAATTGAGATAGCTGCCTTCGAAAAATTAGAAGCTGACCAAGTAGCTCCTTATATCCATATGGGTAATAAGGCAGGTGTCTTGATTGGTTTGAATAATGACAATGCTGATTTTTATGATGCCGGCCGCGATGTAGCAATGCAAGTAGCCGCTATGCACCCTGTCGCTGTAGATGAAACTGGTGTAGACCCTACCATTATCGAGAAAGAGATTGAGATTGGAAAAGAGGTAGCTCGTAATGAAGGTAAGGCAGACAATTTGATCGAACGCATTGCACAAGGTAAATTGAAAAAGTTTTTCAAAGAAAAAACTTTACTCAATCAGCAATTCGTAAAGGATAGCTCGCTGACTGTCAGCGGCTTCTTAAAATCGAAAGATAAAGAGCTGACCGTTACAGACTTCAAGCATGTAACGCTCGGTTAAAAAAAACGTATACAGAAAGGCGAATTACTCGATAATTCGCCTTTTTTTTATGCCTTAAATAAAGGCAGGAAATCGCCAACTGCACAATTGATAATAGTTCATACCGTTTCAAATCATATGTCGAAAGGTTATCTTTTAACCCATGACAATAAGAATTGAAAATAAATCTACCAGATGGCATTAAAATATAAAAGAGTACTACTCAAATTGAGTGGAGAATCCTTGATGGGAGACCAAGGGTTCGGCATTTCTCCTAATATGCTACATCATTATGCTCACCAAATCCAAGAATTACTAGCATTGGAGGTGGAAATCGCCATTGTGATTGGAGGAGGTAATATTTTCCGCGGTTTGCAAGCCTCTGGTTCAGGTATCGAGCGAGTCCAGGGAGATTATATGGGCATGTTAGCTACGGTTATCAATGGCATGGCGCTTCAAAGTGCACTAGAAGGCCTAGGCGTATATACTCGCCTGGTTTCTGCCATCGAAATGAAGCAGGTCGCTGAGCCTTATATTCGTCGCCGAGCCATTCGTCACCTGGAAAAAAGACGTGTTGTCATTTTCTCCGCCGGTACAGGTAGCCCTTATTTCACGACTGATTCTGCCGCCGCCTTGCGCGCTAATGAGATCAATGCCGATGTGATCCTAAAGGGTACGCGAGTAGATGGTGTCTATTCTGCCGATCCTGAAAAAGACCCTACTGCCGTCAAATTTGATACCATCTCTTTCTCCAAAGCGATCAGCTTAGGTCTAAATGTGATGGACATGACTGCTTTTACGATTTGTCAAGAAAATGACTTGCCGATTATCGTGTTTGATATTAATGGCAAGAATAATTTGCTGAAAATTGTTCAAGGCGAAAAGGTGGGAACTTTGGTCGAAGTATAATTCGGCCTTTTCTCCGACTATTTTTGGCCTATTTGATGGTCATTGTGTTTTCTACAACAGCTTACTTTTGTAGAAAACACATTACCTATTATGAGAACCCATCTTACTCCTTCTCTCCTTACACTCTCCAAGGAAATTCAACAAGTAGTGATTGTTAGGCCATAATTGTCCGCTATTAAGGGGGCTAGAAATCTATGAATAGATGCTAATTAGCTACCGCAAGACTTCAGAAGTTTTCCTAGATATGACGGAGGAAACTTCTGAAGTCTAAGTCCCCACCCCTAAAAAGCCGCAAATCCAATCGTAGCCAAACTCAATTGCACCCCCTCTACCCTTAATAACTGTGCACCACAAGCCTCCAAAGTAGCGCCTGTAGTCACCACATCATCTACCAATAATATATGCTTGCCTTTTACCGGCGCTGGCTGATCTAAGGCAAAAGCAGTAAAGACATTGTCCATGCGTTCTTGTCTACTCTTATGCGTTTGGGTATCCGTAAAGGTGTCTCGTTTGAGGACCTTATGCAAGGCAGGTATGCCCATACTATGAGAAAGTCCAGCTGCAAATTCAGCACTTTGGTTGTAGCCTCTACGATGTTGCTTACGCGGGTGTAATGGCACGGGGACGATACAGTCGACTGTGCTAAAAACGGGATGGCTCATCAACTGTTTTCCGTAGTACTGACCTAATTGCTTACCAACGATAGGCTTGTTATTGTATTTGAGCTGATGAATCAATTGTTGCGTGCGGCCGCCTTTCGAGAAATGATAGAGAGCAGTAGCAGCAGTAAGGGGAAGCCTTCCCCAGAATCTTTCGGCCAGCGGATTTTCTTTTTCTAAATGGAATAGCGTTTGGGGTAATTTGTGTTGACAACTCAAACACATGATCTCTTTTTTGGGGGGAGCCTTTGTTCCACAGACCAAACAGAGCCTAGGATAAAAAAGGGAAAAACAATGCTGTAGTGATTCCTTTAAGGAGGATTGGATCATAGCGCGCGTTTTTTGAGAGCTGGGAATATTTGAGTACTTGTTACCGTTGGGCTATTTCATTTTTACCTGGCATTCTTTTATCTATAGGATAGCCAATCGTGTGGCCTGCAAAAAGACAACTAATGCTTTCGTATAGGGCAAAAAAAAGTCTGTCTCGCTAAAGCAAGACAGACACATCAAAACAAAACGAAAAACCAACTTTAAACAAGTCTCTTTATATAGTTCTTAAAACTAGAATCAGTTCTATTTTGTTACAAATGTCAGGATAATTTTTGACATATCCCCGCGAATCAGAGAAAAAATTAACTTTAATCTACATTATACGCCTTTAATCTGATGGGAATGTCAACTTCTTGACCTCTTCGGTGTACCGTAACATTCAAAACATCGCCAACCTTCGCCCTTCCTATCATTTCTTGCAGGTCAGGTACACTATTAATTCGGCGTTTTTCGATGGCAACAATTACGTCTTGTTCTAGCATTCCAGAATATTGCGCTGAGCCACCGTCGATTAATTCACTAACTACAACACCTTGACTGATGTTTATGTTCAAATCTTGTGCGGCATCATCATCCAATTCATAGATATGAACACCCAAGTATGCGCGCTGATAGCTACCAAATTCGATAATGTCATCCACAATACGTGTCACCAAATCTACCGGAATAGCGAAAGAGTATCCTTGGTAACTACCTGAACGTGTGGCGATAGCTGTATTGATACCTAACAACCGACCTTGTGTGTCGACTAAGGCACCACCACTGTTTCCTGGGTTGACAGCTGCATCCGTTTGGATAAAAGCCTCAATGGCATCTCCTCCTCCCAGAATTTGAATACTTCTACCTTTTGCACTGATAATTCCTGCTGTAACGGTAGAGGTCAGGTCAAAAGGATTACCGACTGCCAAGACCCATTCGCCTACCTGAGATTGATCGGAATTACCCGCCTTAAGCGTAGGTAAATCACTGGCTTCAATCTTGATAACAGCGAGATCCGTCTTTTTATCGGTGCCAATAACTTCGGCTTCGAAAGTGCGATTATCATGTAGGGTAACAGATACTTTATCAGCACCATCTACCACATGATTATTGGTTATGATATAACCGTCACCAGAATAAATGACACCAGAACCCGTACCTCCTCTAGGTGCTCCATTGCCGCCATCTTCAAAAAAGAAGCGAAACGGATTATTTGATTCGTTGGGGTCAGCCTTTGTTCTAGATGAAATATGGACGACAGCTGGTGTAGCTAACGCGGCGGCGGCCTTGAAATCAAAGGGAGCAGTGGCCGTGTTCGATGCGGCTGGAGAAGTATTAAACTTCACCTGTTGTATAGCGGGAGTGGACGCGGTTGAATAATTTACCGTAGCGGGATCATCTTTGAGGAGATAGATACCACCGAGTGTAATTAAGCCACCAAAAATACCGGCTAATACAGTCGAAAATAACTTTTTCATATTTTCGTTTTATTTTGGATTAAAAATAACAGTGGGGCATAGAGTATGCCTTGCATACAAAAATAACTACTTACCTTTACCAATGGTTATTTTGTGTAAATAGTTTAACAGGATATTAACTATAATAATGAAGGAAACGAGGGCGGAATCACCTGCGGTGAATCTAGAGTTGATCTTACAACCCGAAACTTCCCTGGAAAGATTAATTCTGAAGGATAAACCGTTTAGAAGAGGATTGTTGTGGGGTGTGCCTAGATATGGCCATCCAGAAGGTGAGGTTTACAAACACATTAGGGATGTTTTTGACAACATAGATCGCTTGACAATTGATCAACTGTCACGCGAAAGGTTGCGCCTGGTCGCTTTGGTACACGATTCGTTTAAACACAAAGAAAATAAACGCCGGCCACGCGATTGGGCCCAACATCATGGTGTCTTGGCACGTGATTTTCTCGCCAATTATACGGATGATGAAGTGGCGTTAAAGATTACCGAAATACACGACGAGGCTTACTATGTATGGCGACTCAAAGTGCTATACAAACGAGAAGCTGAGGGTCGACAGCGACTCATTAAACTACTAGAACAGCTAGGAGAATACCGTCAGTTGTTTTACTTGTTTTTCAAATGTGATACCTGTACCGGAGATAAAATTCAGTCCCCATTGAAATGGTTTGAAAATAATATTCCAGGTATTGAAGTGGTCGACTTACAACTGCGATAATTTTTCGTCAATTTTGATTTCTTCCAATATGAATTTTGATTGATAACTAGGCTCAATCGCTACATTGGCGGCATATTCCTCATTGATGGCCAAGGTGTGAATTTCCCATTGGGCATCATTTTCTATGATCGCTAGATTCCCTTCGAAGTGTAATTTTTTTCGGGCCAGGGTCAGTCCTCTACCATCTGCTTTGAGAACGGCCTCTTTGCGAGTCCACAAATCGTAGAAGGTATGTAAACTATCTTTGGCTTTGGCGATCAGATCTCGTTCCCTTTCATCAAAGAAAGCATGCAGATGAGAATCCCGATAAGGCTTTATTTTTTCAATGTCCAAACCAATTTTGGTCTGTTGACTCAATGCACAAGCGACCAAACTGCCAGAGTGAGAAATATTGAAATCAAACTCAGGCCCAATGATCGGGCGCCGATGATCATTGTAATGCAACTGCTTGAGTAGCGACAAGTCTAAGTCTAAGCGATGCATGCCTTCCTTGAGTAGAAACTTGCCCGCCAAGGACAAAAGAGCGGTTTCCCGTCGTTTTGTATTGAGGACTTTTAGGGCTTCTACCTCCGGCAATAGCGGCAAAATTGTCTGGCATAACCTTACAAAAGCATCTGGCGATACTAATGAATACAGTGTTAAAATTTTATTGTTTTTCATGACCCATAGATTTAAATTAATGGCTGAGATAACTCAGCAGCCTTTGTTGATGTCTCTACCTGTTGCGCAATAATTCTTTCATCTTCTTACTGTCTTTACTGGTTCCGATATTTAGAAAGCCCCCGACAAATAAAAAGCGTCGGTACAGGGGAGATACTTCCCTGCGAAACTCAGGATCGAGCATGCCATATTCATAACCGTAGACTTGCTTCGTACCTAGGATATTATCCAATGAACAAATCAAAATGGCAGAGTGATCGCCCAAGTTGAAGGAGTACGCAATATTAATCTTGGCAATATGGAAGTCTTTGGTACGATCGGTCAAGAATTCTTCCTCACTGCGGTTGGGATTGTAAAATGGCCGCCCCGATTGATAGGTGTAACTGGTGCCTACCAGCGTAGATATTTTAGGGAAACTTTTATAAACCACCAGCGATCCTTGGTGTTTGGAAACGAAACTAGGTTGAGCCGCGATGGGATATTCCAGGTATCTCCTTTTCGTATCCGTCAACGAATAATTGATATGGTATTCCACCGATCTAATACTCTCTTCATCTCTCCATAAGATCTCGAACCCCCGCGTGAAACCCGTACCCGTACTACTTACAATGTCATCTTGGATTTGTATGAGTTGGCTATATTTCTTGTGAAAGAGATCAAACTTTAGATAACGATCTCGACTGAAATGCTTCTCCAGACCCAATATCGCATGTCTGGCTTTTTGAAACTTTAGCGCCGACGGATCAACGGTCAGGTAGCGATACTGAGGGGTTTGATAAAACTCACCGCCAGCAACATTGAAGGTATAATTACCACCGAGATCCACGGCTAGGTTAACCCGAGGGGATAAGCTACTTCTCTGCAAAAGTGTGGAATATTCGAATCTTGATCCTAAAGAGAGCTTCGCACGTCGCGATAATCGCAAAGCAGCTTCGGTATAGGTAGCCCAAATGAGCTCCTGCAAATGAGCCGTTAGGTCTCGATAGTGAATCGTTTTGTCAGAGTAGAAAGATTCGCTACCGATGTTTAGTAAAATGGAATTGCCAAACTGTTTGCTAGCTTTTACCTTGGCATGCCCCGACCATTCCTTGTCACTAGTGAAAAACTGCCCATACAAAATATCTTCTCCGCGCGCTACCGAATCAATTCCAATATCCTCCTTGTCATAGCCGAGTGAAATAGCACTAAGGAAATTCCAACCATTGATTTGTTTTTTGAAAGAGCTAGTGGTATAGATATTATCATTGTTTAAGGTATAGCGTATTTGACCGTTTTCTCGATTGATATCTCTATCGGCAAAGCCAATTTTAGACTTGGTACCATAAACGAAAGTTTTGAAGGTGCCGCCGCCTTTTAATTTCTTCTTAAAAAAGGCATTGCCTTCGATGGTCTCTGGCCCACCAAATAATGACTTATCTGGATCCTCGGTTTTCAATAAACGGCTAATGAGTGCAAAATTAGTGTAGGAAATATCACTTTCTAGGGTGGCCGTTTTACTCAATGAAGTTTTGGTTTGGGTACTTAAGAAGAACGGAGAGATAAAAAAGCCTTCATTGAATTGGGTAGGCAAATCCTTGGTCTCCATCAGTAGAATGGAAGATAGTGCTTGGCCAAATTCGGCAGAATAACCACCCGTATTGAGTTGGAAAGACTGAAATAAGTCGGCAGAAAAACGCATTCTGCCACCGGTCCCAGGTGTACTGCTGCTAAGGTATTGTCGTAGCAACATGCCATCTACAAAAAAGCTCGTCTCATGGCCCGCGCCTCCCCTGACGGATAGCTCCCCTGTTTCTCCTACTTGCTGGGCACCTGGTAAGGTGTTCATAGAAGCGAGTAGGTTCCCATCGGAGGAGGAGAGAATCGCCTCCAAGGTTTGGATGGACTGGACCTGCATGAATTCTTTTTCCATCGTTTTTTGAGCCGTAACAGTCACCAAATCAAGGTCATATATCTTTTGCGCAAAAACCACTTCCAGGTTTACCTTTGCGGTAGAGATCACCAAAGGCTCAAACGCATCCAAATAATCCTTTTTATGGGCAATTAACATAATGGAGGCTCCCATCTCTGCTTCTATGGACAATCGGAAAAATCCAGTAGAATCGGAGACCGTTTCATCAAAAGTACCTTCGATATAAATGAAGGCATTGGCTTCGGGAAAGCCATGTACGTTTTTGACGTAGCCTTCAATACTAACTTGTATGCTTGGGCTAGCAAAGGCTGCGATAGTACTCAAGCTAAAGAGTAAGCCCAATAAGGTCTTTGTCAGACGTGTGTATGTGGTCTTGTGTGCCATTTTACTAGATTTTCTACTTTGACAAAATAGGTTGAACTTATAAAGTCTTATGCCAGTGGTTCTTCTGTTATGGGCTTTTCCCAGTACTGGACTAGGTAGACCCAGGCCATGACGGATACGATGGGGATGACCAATTCGATACTTTTTATTTCTAGGACACCAAATAGATTGAAGACAAAATGCAAGCAGGCTGGTAGTATGATGGATTGGGTTTTCATCGCAGTGACCGCCATTCCCCAACTACCGAATAGGCAGAGGGCTAAAAAGCTCAATTCGTTGGTGAAGTTCGTATGGGGACTGAGCCAACTGAAATGCCAGAAATACCACATCACACCGATGATCATAGCGGAGGCCTTTAGTCCTAATGGCAACAAAGCTTCCTGTAAGTAACCCCGCCAGCCGTATTCCTCGGCGAAAGCATAAGCCAGCCCCAAGGCTGCCATGGCTAAGCCATTGATATGAATATTGTCGAAAAAGTCGGTTTGTCGGATACCAATCACTAATGCCAAGCCGAGTGGGATGAGTAACCCAATCAAACTCTTGCTAGGCTTATTTCCCCAGATGCTAAACTGCCTGTTCTTGTTCTTCCAAATCGCAAGTACCACAATAGCCCCTATGAAAGGCCCTAAGCCTTTCAGTCCAGACCAAATACTTCCGCGGAAGTAATCCAAAGCGGCCCATGCAATAGCGAGGCTAATTACATAGAAAACGAGTACACTAATCCAATTTATCCGCTTTTCCATATCTAAATATTTTGATTAACTTTCCCATTCATATTGAATGAGTACTAAATATCAACGATCCCATGTCAAACTATGCACTGGTTACTGGCGGCTCTCGAGGTATCGGCAAAGCCATTTGTCTCAAACTGGCCGAGCAAGGCTTCAACCTCTTGATCAATTATCGTTCGAATGCCGAAAAGGCGCAAGAAACCTTGGAAGCCGTCCAACAATTTGGTATAACAGCTGAATTGCTTCCTTTCAATATTGGCGATTCACAAGCAGTGAAAGAGCAATTGGGTGGTTGGGTGAAAAACAACCCAGATAAATTCATCGAAGTGCTCGTCAACAATGCGGGTGTTCGCCGCGACAACCTGATGATTTTCATGAAGGAAGAAGAATGGGAAGAGGTCATTAATATCAACCTCAATAGCTTCTTCTATGTCACCAAGCAGGTGTTGCGAAAAATGCTGACCAAAAAATCGGGCAGTATCATCAATGTATCTTCTCAATCCGGTAGTACCGGCTGGAAGGGACAAGTCAACTATTCTGCGGCTAAGTCGGGCCTCTTCGGAGCTACCAAATCCTTGGCTATCGAACTAGGCGTCAAAAATGTTCGCATCAACACCATCACGCCTGGCTTTATCAAAACGGAGATGATTGAGGAAATCCCCGAAGATCAATACAAGGAAATTGTAGCTTTGAAACGCTTTGGCACTTCCGATGAAGTAGCCAACTTGGTGGCTTTCTTAGCTTCCGATCGTTCTTCTTATATCAATGGACAGGTTATCACCATCGACGGAGGTTATCATCCCGGTTTTTAATTTCAATCTTGGATCATAAATAGCATCTCTGAAGTGCCTATCATTTGATGATCTATTCTTGAAATGCTCTTGGCTTTTATGGCCTTACCTAGATCCATTAAAATGAAGATTTCGGTGATGATGGAAGAGCCGATGGGTATGTCCTGTTCGACATTTAGCGTTCTAATTGCCGTTAGATATCCTTTCTTTGCTGTGGTTTTTTTTTCAGCTGCTTCTATTACTTTATGTAGCGCTACGGTCTGTGCAATGTGTTCGATCAGGCCCGCTACTTGGAACAGGCCGTTTCTTACGTAGATGTTATCTGGAGTGACCGTAAGCTGTGCCTTTACAGAGGCTGCTGCATGTTCGATCACCTTGTCTACCATAATGGCTGGACCCTTGTGTGGCAATCCTTGCACCCAGGCATCTCGTTGACGAACGAGTGGACTACTTATCATTTTCCTGCATTTTCATGTTGTGCAAGAACAATTCAGGATGTACCATATTCCGTACTGGCCCCGATTCGGGCAAATCAAAAGCGCCCGCCTTACACACCAAGAATATGTTTTGTCGGTACCACCACTTGATCTCACTATCATTCCAAATCGCTGGGCGAATCAGGTCGTGAAACTCGAAGCCATGTTTGGCAAATAGCGCTTGCCAATAATCTGGCCATTGTTCGTTGATATGATTGAGGCCACCTTGTTGGGGAATAGCGGCTGAAAAAAGAACGGCATCGGACAAATTCGTCAAAAAGGCCACTAAGTTTTCAGCTGATTCAGGCTTGAGGTGTTCGGCGACTTCCAAGCAAATAGACAAGTCAAACTTTTCTTGGGTAGGAAACTGATCTAGCTCCTCCAAATTGGTCTTCAAAATGTCTGTTTTAGCCTGTCTCTTATACACATCTGACGCTGCCGACGAAGAGGATAGTGTAGA
>CAJXUM010000136.1 GCA_913060855.1 uncultured Lewinella sp.
ACGAGATCAGCCTCGGTCTCGTGGGCTCGGAGATGTGTATAAGAGACAGCAATCGTATCAGGTAATTTTAAATACCGAACATTGATGTAACCGAACAAAGCGGAAAGAACGGTGAGGATAGTAATGATTGAAAATAAGTCCATTGTTTATTTTGTTTTAATTATCACAATGATAGCTTTTTTTTATTTGTTGTTTTCTCCAACAAAAAACATTTCCACTTCTCCTCTGTTTTTTATGGCAACTTTTCCTCTTGAGGTACAGTTATATTTTCCTTTAATTAAGTGGTGAGTCGTAGCAGAAATATTGACTTTTCCTACTTCTCCACTAGCCTCTAGTCTTGCAGCAATATTAACGGTATCTCCCCAGATATCGTAAGCAAATTTTTTGGAACCAACTACGCCAGCAACTAATGGGCCGGTGTGCAATCCTATTCTTGCTTCAAAAAATGGTTCGTTATTTTTTGTTTTTTCTGTTCGTCTACCCCACCTATCATTTTTCTTGCCTGGTCTCTGGGAACACTTAGAAAAAGCTCTCGCGAAAGACTGTTTTCTCCGTATGGCTTTATAATGACTCTTTGTTTTCTTTGTCCTGCTTTCAATGTAACCGCTGGACCATCATTGAAATAGTTGCGATCCATATCTCTATCTATATAGAAAGTAACCTCCCGACTGAAGTAATCGGCTGCGACCCAAATGACGAGGGAATTAGCACCGTCTTTTCCTCTATCCAGTAAGCCCAATAAGACCATAGCTCCCTCATTGGTACTCAAATCGGGTGCTTGAATCGTGATGTAATCGGGCGCTTCAAAGGTGGGGTATATCTTTTTAAAAGTTCTTAGGTCAATCTGATTGGAAGTGTATGGGTAGGCATAAAACTCTACATTGCTTTCCATTGACTTATTGCCAATCTTGTCTTCATAAAACTGAGGTATCGTAATCTGCTGACTGAATAGCAGTTGTCCTACAAACAGGAATAATACGAATAACAGGGTGTTTCTCCGGTGCATGATGTTCTTATTTGGAACAAAAGAAAGAAGAAATTACCTAGCAATAAAATCTTTCTTCAGATTTGCTTGTCAGCTAAATGATATTTCTTGAGTCGAGTGCAAACTGGCACCTTATATGTATCAAGACATAATCTGACTTTCATTGACTGAAAATAAGCCAATTTAGCGTTTTGGCAGCAGGAACGAATCCGATTGACTAACTGTTTAATTAAGCATGAAACTAGTATTTCGACCGTATCAGGAGGAAGACAAATCCGCTTTGTTCCACTTAATCATGGGCTTGTATGCGGCTGATGCTGCTGGAGAAGAAATGACCAGCGATAAAATCGATAAAACCATTGAAGTATTAAGTCAGGAGTCGCGTGCTGGCGAAATACTCATGGCTCTCGATGGGCTCACACCTATCGGGTATGCTATTCTCATTCGCTACTGGAGCAATGAATATGGGGGTTGGCTGGTATTTATAGATGAATTATTCATAGCAGAATCGCATCGAGGGCAAGGCGCTGGATCGTCTTTCATGCACTTTATTACCGCGCAATACTTTAAGGACGTCCAGGCTTTTGCCCTAGAGGTGATGCCATCCAATGATCGAGCCTTGGCGCTTTACCAACGCCTGGGCTTCACCATCGATGGCCGTAATCACCTCTTTTGTCACCCAGCACCTCACCTTCAAGAGTGAGTCTCATACTACTTGACAAAGGGAGAGACCAGAAGCCAGATGAGAGGTCGGCTAGATACAAGGCAGAAGCCCCACCTCAGCAGTCTCTTTTCTCGCTTCTGTCTTCTAAATGCCTAGTATTATGGGCGAGTCTATCTTTTTACCCATCGCATGACCTGCTCAATCTGCTTTTCTAATGCTGTAAAGGCAGCACCATACCGCTTCTCCCAGTCCGGCAGACCTTTGGTCGATTTAATAGAGGCTTCGTAGAGCAAACCTGGTAACATCCAAGAAGCATAGCCACTATAAGGATCGGAAGAAGCATAAAGCGACTGATACCATTTGCCATAGGCCATTCCTTTGGGATCTATAAAGGCACGTTCAAGTTGGATGAGTGCAGCATTAGAAGGTTGCCAGTTTACCTTTTGTTTGGCAGCTCTTTCCATTTTTTTGGCTAGTAATTCATTGTATCGTTGCCCTTTGGCTGTCAATGCCTCAGCCTGTTCTTTCAGCGCGGCCAGGGAATAGTTGGGCGCGTATTCATGAATGGCTTTTTCTGCTGTATTTAGGTGCTGCACGAGGTCAGTGCCATAGCGTTCTATATCCAAGGGGAGTATGTTGGCATTGGCCAATCGCAAAGCCATAATGCCGAAAACTTTGGCGGTTGTAGGTCCGCTTAAAAAGTCGGGATCGCTAAAGGTTTTATACCAATAGAAATCATCATAACCGGAGTGATAAAGGCTTTTACCCCGCATACCTGCACTCAAACTGGGGATACCAAGGTGAGCATAAAAGGGCAGGTGATCAGATCCACCTCCTAAGTTACCAATGCTAGGTCCCTTGCTTTTATCCTTGGCTCGATCCAACCAATGCTCATAAATTGTCCGTTTTTCTTTGGGATGCTCCACTGCTTTCGTCGCATCAATCATTAAGGATTTAAGCGATGGACTGGCTGCTCCACCGAAAGTCAAACCGGTACAAGCACCATCAGCATTAAAATAGGCAATCGCCTTTTCGGTTAATTCTTCTTTGAACTCTTCTACCCATTCTGTAGATCCGATAATTCCAAATTCCTCCGCATCCCAATGAGCGATTTTAATGGTTCGTTTAGGTTTGTAACCCGCTTCAACTAGCTTTCCGAGGGCATCTGCGACAGACAATAACATCGCTGTGCCGCTATTGGGATCAGTAGCGCCAAAGGCCCAGGCATCGAAGTGGCTACCGAGGATAATCCATTCATCTGGATACTGACTACCCTGCAAGGTTCCGACTATATTTTGCACCCTAGTGATAGCTTTGGGCTGGTCTACTTTTAACCGAACCGTCAATTCCGGGCCACCTTCCAATCGATAAGTGTAAGGCAGTCCACCTTGCCAAGCTGTTGGTACGGGGCGACTACCTGTCATTCGAGCAAAGATTTCTTTGGCAGAGCCATAGGGAATTGGGGTTACCGGAATGGTGTGTAGATCGACGTCAGCGGGATCTAAGCGCGCTATTTTTTTATCTCCATCCATCGGGAGAGCGGGTTCGAAGGGCGTCAGTGGGTCGCCAGTATAGTCCATGGTGAGGACGGAGCCTCGCTGGATTGTGCTTTCATTGAAGTAGGGCCCTTCTGGATAAACCAAGCCTCTCATATAGCCAGAGTCTTTGGGGTCTGTATAAATAATCAGACCAATAGCCCCAGCTGCTTCCGCAAACTTGGCTTTGAAGCCTCTGAAATTACCGCCATATCGAGCGATCACTATCTTACCCTTAACGGAAATACCCATCTCAGCGAGCTGCTCAAAATCTTCTTTCCGGCCGAAGTTGGCATAAACGATCTCAGCAGTCACATCGCCTGAACCTGAAAAGGCATTCCAACCCGGATCGATGTCAGGGTGATTGGAAAATGGATCCTCCTTGAGAACATGCTCCTTGTTGTTTAAGGGCAAGCGAATAGGGGTGACTAGTTCGATGCGTATATCGCCGGGTCCTTCCGGTAAGTATATATCATAAGGGTGTCGCTCCACCGTCATACCCGCTTTGCTCATGGCTTGTACGAGGTAGTCAGCCACCCGATTGTTAGCTGCACTTCCTGCTACGTGTGGTTCCTTGGTCAATTCTTGCAAATGCTGCCTAAAACCATCAGGCGTAGGGAAAGTCTGGAAAAGGGCTTCAATCTTTTGCTCAAGATTGATCGCTCGGGGTGAAAAGCCAGTAATATCTTGTGAATATAGAGGACTGGTGCATATCAATAGCGCTAGAAAAAAGCAAACGATACGAGTATTTTTCATATTAGATCCTTGTTTACAAATAAGACAAACGGATTGCATTAGCCTGCTAAAAATAGAAAAACTACCCTGCTTTTACTGCATTCATATAAAAATGCCCGGTACTAATCAGAAAAAAATGCATCAATGATGCGCTATATTTAGATTGGTAGCACAACCATTTTATAGCGCGCAGGCGGCAGAATTTTGAACTCCCTTGGCTTGACAAGGCTTCAGCAATTAGCTGAGTTATGGCTTACGGGAACTGCTAAAATCTGAACTAGGGCGGAAAGCCGTAAGTTCGAAAAGGCTCAACATAGCCCTATTATAATATTCTGCTTAATGCGCTAAAAACCAAAATCATGAAAAACCTGACAACTTTGCTGCTATTAGCTTTGACTACACTGGTATTTACCCAATGCAGAAACAGTAAATATGATGATCCTGCTTTCTTAGAGGAAGAACGTTTGCATGCAGAACCAGCTGGCGAGGTAGAACCAGCCGGCGAAGTAGAATATGTAGGCGAAGAAGAACCATACCATGAAGTGGAGCCTGCTGGCGAAGTAGAATTCATAGGAGAAGAGGAATCACCTGATGAGGTAGAACCTAAAGGTGAAGTAGAACCGGAAGACGAAGTAGAACCAGACGGAGAGGTGGAGTTCAAATGATAGCGTAGCTAAGTTTGTTTGTCCTAGCAAGACTTCAGAGGTTGCTTGAGTCATGACTTGAGAAACTTCTGAAGTCTTCGTCCTGGCTATTTTGCAAATAGAAGTATAATTATTTCTGCTGTATGATGAATACCAGAGTAAAATTTGCGTTAGAAGATTTTCAAGTTAGTGTGAATTCCCTTTATGTTGCGGCTGTAGTCAATCTAGGTTTATTATTTCTTCTATCCTTTCCGGATTTTTCACAGGCACTAGAAAATGTACATATCCAAGCTTGTTTCATTAGTGCGGTTCTATTGATTACGCTGCGGAAAACGTATAGCTGGGAAAATCAAATCAAGAATGCTCTTTTTCTGGGTGTTTATTTTTTGGTTTGCTATTGGGAGTATATGAAAGTAGGCTTACCTGCTTATGCGGTAAATTATGATTTTGAGAGATACCGGATGGGGAAAGGCATAATGGTCGATATGTTCCTGTGGTGCTTGCCCTTGATTTATGCCGCGATTCGAGTAGCGATGGGCTTCACCATCTTGTGGGTTGTTCTGCAAAGAAAGAAATATATGGATTTAGTAACTCGCTTGACTTGATATCGTTCATCAACTAACAGGGCAATCGCTGGAGAATCATCGATACCATTCTACTTGGCGAGACTTCAGAAGTTCACTTAGACTTGGCTTGGGAAACTTCAGAAGTCTGGGGCCTAAGGGTTAGGCTATGCGCTAGAAATTTGGTAATTTTCTCGCATTACCAGATTACAAATCAACAATGAAACAACCAACAAATACTAAGCAATGTCTAGCCCTCTTAGTGGGGTGTCTTTTCTTATTCACAACAACTAATGCACGTATTTCCCTCCCTGCCATCTTCGCTGATAACATGGTGCTGCAACAAAAAGCCCAGGTAGAGATCTGGGGATGGGGTCTGCCAAGAGAAAAAATCACCATTATCTTTGGCTGGACTGAGGAAAGTCAGACCATTGAAGTGACTAACCAGGGGACCTGGAGGACTAGCGTCCAAACCCCAACAGCTGGTGGGCCTTATGCCATAGATCTTAAGGGGAGTAACGAAATTACCCTCAATAATGTACTCATTGGCGAGGTCTGGATTTGTTCTGGCCAAAGCAATATGCAATGGTCCGCCAACGCGGGCATTGACAATGCGGCCTTAGAAATCCAAATGGCTAATTATCCCAATATTCGCTTCTTCTCTGTTCATCATCGCTCAGCCATGGAGCCTCAAATTGATCTCGAAGGAAATTGGGAGGAATGTAGCTCCGAGACGATGCAAAATTTCAGTGCCATTGCTTATTTCTTTGCTCGAAAACTGCAGCATGATATCAACGTGCCAATTGGCTTGATCAATTCAAGTTGGGGAGGAACACCAGCGGAGGCCTGGATGCCCGCTGAAGCCATCAGCTCGAATACTAAGCTAGCCAAAGCTGCTGAGGTATTGAAACCCGTCCCCTGGGGACCGGTTGAAGTAGCGCGTATTTACAATTCGATGATCGCTCCACTTCATGCTTTCAAGCTAGCAGGTGCCTTGTGGTACCAGGGCGAATCCAATACCATCAATGGAGAAGCTTATCGGGAAATGTTTGGGACTTTAATTGAAAGCTGGCGCGCTAAGTGGGGCTATGACTTTCCGTTTTATTTTGCACAAATTGCGCCCTACAAATATGACCGACCCAATGAGGGGACTATCGTTCGAGATGCACAGCGGAGAACCCTGGCACTTCCACAAACGGCGATGGTCGTGACTAGCGATATTGGTGACACTACCGATATTCATCCTAAAAACAAACAAGACGTTGGCCTGCGCTTTGCCAATTTAGCCTTAGCGAATCATTATAAAATGTTGGAGGTTGAGACTAGCGGTCCCTTGTTTAATCGGATGGTCGTCAAGAAGAATAAGGTCGAGGTCTATTTCGATCATGCAGAAGGATTACATCATCGTGGAGATCAACTCACTCATTTTGAAATAGCAGGAAAGGACAACGTTTTCCATCCCGCCACAGCAAGTATTGAAGGAGATAAAGTAGTGGTAAAATCAGCTGCCGTTTCACGACCCGCCGCCATCCGTTTTGCGTGGGGAAACCTGGCTACGCCTAACCTATTCAATAGCGCTGGTTTGCCTGCTTCCTGTTTTACTACTGAATCCGAATAAATTGCCCCTAACTAAACATAAAAATAATGGAAGCTTTAATTGAAGCAGTAGAAACCGCACGACAAGCGTTTATTGGTAGTGCGGCTTCACTCCGTTTTGACCAATATAATTTTAAGCCCTCACCTGATCAATGGACCATCGTTGAAATAGTAGAACACCTATACTGGGCTGAGCAAATAGGCGTAAATGGTATGTGGAAGGCGCTCGACGGCACCAAAAATAGGCAGCCGATTTGGGAAGGAGAGCCTGAGCATCAGGGACGAACTATTGAAGAAGTCGTAGCCCTGACCTGGCAAACTAAAGAGCAAGTTCCAGACGTGGCTCGCCCCCGATGGGGTGGCGCGCTCGATTATTGGATTGCTAATCTGCAATCTTGCCAGCAGGTCTTGGCTACTTTAACAAAAGCCCTAAATGGCTATGATCCTACCCAAATTATTTACCCTCATCCTATTTCTGGTCCCTTAAACGTAACCCAGCGGATTGAATTCCTCCGCTTTCATCTTAATAGACATCAAGGACAGATCGAAAGGATCAAAGGACATGTCGATTTTCCTACTTAGGTAATTAGCCAATAATAATGTACGCAGCTGAATGGCTCTTTTGCCTTTTCTCTTCGCCAAAATTTTTAGCCATAGCTCGGCTATGCCGAAAAATTTGTGACTCGATAAAAAACAAAACACCTGCTTCATTTTACGCACATTATTAATGGCTAACTCCCTAAGTACATATTGTCAGGACGGTGTAACCCGCAAAACAGTTGCATTGAATCGATAATACTTATATTTATGACCAAACACGAGCTTCTTTTACTCAACAACCTTATAACGAATACCAACAAGATGAAAAACCAGTCTATTCTCCCCTTTTTTTTATTCGGCTTGATCAGCCTATTCCTTTTTACTTGTAATTCTACTCCTACACCCCCTGACACCAGTCAGGAAGAGGAATGGCAATCCCTATTCAATGGGCAAGATTTGAGTGGATGGGATATCAAAATGGCAGGCTATCCGGTAGGTGAAAATTTCCGAAATACCTGGGTAGTAGAAGACAGCATGATTCGGGTAAGTTATGATGAGTACGAGCAATTTGATGATGCTTACGGGCATATGTATTACAAAGAACCGTTTTCTTACTACAGACTCCGTTTTGATTACCGATTCACCGGAGAGCAGACGCCAGGTGGGGCCAACTGGAACGTGCGCAACAGTGGTATTATGGTGCATTCGCAATCGGCGGCAAGCAATGAAATTGGGCAGCATTTTCCGGTATCAGTCGAATTACAATTATTGGGCGGCCTAAGCGATGGAAAAAAGCGAACTACCGGTAATGTTTGTACGCCTGGGACCGCTGTTGTCATGGGAGATACCATTAATTATCGTCATTGCATCAGCTCTACTTCAAAAACCTATGATGGAGACCAATGGATAAAAGCAGAAATGATTGTCCTAGGTGACTCTACGATTGTTCACCTCATAGAAGGAGAGAATGTTTTGCAATATGATAAATCGCAAATCGGCGGCGGATTCACCAATATCAAACAGAACCAAGAGGATTGGGAAGGATTCGGTATCACCAAAATGGATGACTGGACCAAACAAACTGGTACACTTTTAAGTGGTGGGTATATCGCCCTACAGGCAGAAAGCCACCCTATTGATTTTAAGAATATTGAATTATTGAATTTGGAGGGCTGTAAAGATCCTAAAGCGAAGAATTATAAGGCTTATTATGTGAAGGGGGACCCTTCGAAGTGTACTTATTAGGTAGTGGTAGTCAACTAAAAAATGGGCCAGATGATACATTCAAGAAGGGCTTTCTCATAAAATCCGTTTCAGCAATTTTCAACCTTTCGGACTAGTTTTCGATACAATTATTTTTTATGAGAAAGCCCTTTACATTCAAGATAATTTTCCAATACTATTCCGATAGGCTATTGGGGAAACGCCGGTTTCTCTTTTGAAGAGATAACTCATATAAGAAACATGTTCAAAACCTGATTTTTCAGCCACTTCCAGTAAGCTTAGGTCCGTTTCGCCAAGCAGTTCTTTTAAGCGAATTACTCGAATTCTTTGCAACTCCTTATAAGGGGTTCGTCCCACCATTTTTAGAAACTTCTTCTCAAAAACTCTTCTGGTCATCGGGACAAAAGAAAGGATGTCATTTAAATTAAAGGTTCCACTATTAGCGTGTTCATAGATATAGTGCAATGCTTTTGAAATGTAGGGATCGCCAATGGCGAGTGAATCCGTCGAACGCCTTTTTTTGATTCCCAACGGGGTGATTCGATGGGTGAGTTTCATGGTATTTTCTCCATTCATCAGAGATTCTAATATTGTCGCGGCCAGATAACCCGTTTGATAGGTGTCGGGGATTATACTCGTCAGCGAGGGGGAGCACAGTTCGCAGATCAGGGGATCATTATCAACGCCAATAACAGCTATTTCCTCTGGCACCATAAATCCCGAATTATGGCTCGCATCAATCAGCAAACGGCCCAACTGATCATAAGCTGAAAAAATCCCTATCGGTTTGGGCAAGGTGGTCAACCAGGATTCCATGCTTTTTTGATCAAGGACCAAATTGATATTCGAGTTAAGCGGTATGTTATGAACATGGCAAGGCAAGCCTCTCTCCTCAAGTAGCTCCATAAATCGGCTAGACCGCCATTTGGACCAGTTGAAATCGGAGCCTACGAAGGCAAAGTTTTTGAACCCACATCCGGTCAAATGATCGAAGGCCAATTCGGCTATTTTTTTATCATCCGTTTCTACCCAGGGGATTCCTGGCACCAAATTGGCCGAGCTCATATCCACCGTAGGTAGCTGGCAGAGGTTGATCAAATCAGCGATATTCTCATTTTCAATACGGGCAATAATACCGTCTCCATTCCAGGATAATAACCAGTCAGGATTGGGCTGGCCTCGGCTGTATTCACCCAAATAGACATCCCATTGGTCATGTTCTCGAATGTATCCATAAATGCCTTTAATTATCCCGCGGGCATATTCATTCGAGGTCTCCAGTAGCAAGGCTACCCTGCGCCGTTTTTTACGGATACTGTTTCCAATAGCCATTTTCCCTTCCATGGCCGTCATCTCTTTTAAGTGTTGTATTTAAAGTTAAATATCTAAGTAAATTTCACTAATTTAAATTCAAATAATTGATTTTGCTTAAGTTTCATTGGTAATATATCCTGTCTCTTATACACATCTCCGAGCCCACGAGACCGAGGCTGATCTC
>CAJXUM010000137.1 GCA_913060855.1 uncultured Lewinella sp.
CTACACTATCCTCTTCGTCGGCAGCGTCAGATGTGTATAAGAGACAGGTTTTGTGTTAATTTCCCGAAATTATAATTTTCTTTCCTGTAAGGCCTTCTTGCACATCTTACACACACCCAACAGCAGTCTCGTTGGTCTCCTACAAATTATTGGCAAGCGTTGATACGCTATGTATTGCCGTCCTATTTCAAATAGGTTCAAATAATTATTTTAGCTTTTAGTTTAACACCTGAATACCCCTACTACAATGAAAAAATTGCTACCCACGACTTTGTGTTTTGCCTTTTTTATCTATTTATCTTTTCCAATATTGGCCAATGACTTTACAGCGGGCTATGACGCTGAAGTCCGCTACGCCTGGGTATATGATCTGTATCATTCAGTACCGGAAACGGCACCCTCCTTTGCTGATAATTACGTTACACCGCTTCTTTTATTGGCGGATGATCCTTGTCAATTGGCTACGCTCGTTCTTACTTGCGAGAATCCCCGGCAATCGACCAACTTGGGTCAGCAGCAAAATAATTTTGATATCAGTACCTACGGAAACTGTGTCGGCACTACTTTTCCGTACGATGGTCGGGATCAGGTGTATCGATTTTCAACCCCACAAGGCGCCGATTGGGTGGAGTTTGAATTGACGGGGACTAGTTTTGGGAATCTTTCGGCCGATCTTGATCTTTTTGTCTATAGTTGTAGCTTCAACCAGTGCATTGCTTTTAGTACGGAAAGCGCGAATAATACTGAGTTTATAAGGATAGATAATCCATCGGGCGACTATTATCTGATCGTGGATGCGAAGTTTCAAAGCCAGATTTCTGACTATGTAATTTGGGCTTTTTGTGATATCAGTGCTGACCCCTGTTTTAGTAACGCCCAAACGATTAATTGTGGAGGATCCATTAGTGCTAGCACGCTATCCAGTGGAAATGATTTCAATAGAGAAGTGTATCGGGAATGTTTCCCAACGACATTTCCTTATACGGGTAATGATCAAATCTATCGCTTCAATACTCCGCAAGGCGCTACTTCTGTCAATTTTTTCCTCGAAGACCTGACCAATGATCTAGATATGTTCATCTATAGCTGCAGTGGAGGTGGAGGATGTGATGAGAGAAGTGTGAACAGTAACCTAACGCGGGAGGTAGTGACTATTAATAATCCCTCTGGTACCTATTACATCATTGTAGATGGAGAATCGGCAAATATTGTGGGCAATTATACCGTAAGAGTGGAATGCAATGGGGTTAATAACAGTGAAAACCCCTGTAATAATACACCTATTGACTTGGCTTGCGGGCAACCTATCGATGGAAATAACTTTACCGGAGGGAGCAGTTATTTTGCAGATGTTTATTCGGATTGCCACAATACCAATTTTGAATACGATGCCAATGATCGTTTGTATCGAATAAGTACGCCTCCTGATGCTATTTCTATGACTATCTCTCTGACTGGATTAGGGGCAAACTTGGATTTATTCTTGTTAGATTGTACCAGTAGCCCAACTTGCATCGATAAAAGTACAGTGAGTGGAACAGCGAGTGAATCTATTACCATAGAGAATCCATCTGGCGATTATTATTTGATTGTAGATGGAACCAACAGTAACCAAACCTCTAGCTATAATTTGTTGGTAGAATGCGAGGTATTGGATAGTGAAGACCCTTGTACGAGTACGGCGATGGATTTAGCCTGTGGGCAGGAAATCAGTTCCAATAATAATTCAGGCGGTAGTAATTTTTATGCAGATCTCTATGCAGCTTGCTACACCGGGAGTAATCCTTATAATGGAAATGATCGATTATTCCGTTTCACCACGCCTAGCGATGTAACATCCGTTACCTTTAATCTGACCAATCTGACGGCCAACTTGGATCTTTTTGTTTATGATTGTACTGGTCTAGGCACCTGTGTAGATCGAAGTTCAAGAAATGGGAATTCAACAGAATCCATTACGATCAATAATCCATTTGGAACCTACTATATTATTGTAGACGCGCGGACGGCCAACCTAACGGGGAATTTTAGAATTTCTGCTACCTGCGAATTGAATAGCGATCCCTGTAGTGCGACCCCCAACCTCATCAGTTGTGGACAAACTGCTAATAGTAATAACTTTACGAGTACTGATAATTTTGACAATACCACTTATTCTGCCTGTTTGAGTAGTACACAGGCTTATGATGCCAACGATCGTTTATATCGTCTAGTAGTTCCATCGGGAGTATCTGCGATCACAGCTAACCTTACTGGCCTCAGTGCAAATCTTGATCTCTTTTTTATCGATTGTAGTAGCTTGGCCACATGTATCGCCTACAGTGCAAATACGGGTAATACCGATGAAAGTATAACGGTAGATGTATCGCCGGGTACCTATTACCTGGTGATAGATGGGGTAAATGCCAATCAGGAGTCTACTTTTTCCTTGTCAGTGGATTGCTCAGCCAGTGAAGATCCTTGTACGACTTCCCCGCTGCTGGTAAATTGTGGCCAAACCCTCTTTGGTAGTAATTTGAGTGCTCAAAATAAATTCAATAGCGATGTATATTCGGGTTGCGGCGGCGGTTCCTTTGACTATAGCGGAAATGATCAGCTTTATGAGGTGACGACTACGCCTGGAGCAGGCGAATTGTATATAGTGCTGGAGGGCTTAAGTGCGAATTTAGATCTTTTCGTTTATGATTGTGAGCAAAATGACTGTATTGCCAAAAGTACGAACACGGGCTTTGCACAAGAGTCGATTACTATCCCAAACCCAAATGGCAATTATTATATCATCGTGGATGGGGTGGATGCCAATCAAGTATCGGGTTATGATTTAACGGTTTTGTGCTGTAGTGATGAAGTTATCCAGTCTTGTGAAAACCTAAGTTATCAATATACGGGAGATGATTTAACGTATTCATTCTCAGCTAATTTACCCGATTGGCAGCAATTTACCTTCGGCTGGGAATGGTTTGTGGATGGTCAAGAGATCGGTTTTCAAGATACCATTGATTTGATCTATACCTTCCCGGCTGCGGGGACCTTTGAAATCTGTTATGATTATTTGGATTTCAACACCGGCTGCTACGTGGGTTGTTGCAACGAATTCTGCATTGACGACCCTGCTGTTTTGGCGGGTTTAATAACGATCGATACGGTGGGCAATGAGGGGTATCAATTTAATCTAGACTTTACCCCCGCTCAAAATGTGAGCTGGACTTTGACGGATAGCAATGGAGATACGACCGATATTGGAAATGGCTTACAGTCAGCGCTAGTACTTGCTTCGGTGGCCTGCCCGCTGGTCCAAATTTGTGTAGCTTATTTTGATCCCATCGATGATTGTTGGAAGACCAGCTGCCAAATAGTAGAACTGTGCCTTCCTTATGATTGCTGCAGTGAAGATCCCTTAAGTCTGAGCTGGTTGCAGCCCTTTCTCGATTGTACCGCTTTAAGTTGTGGGCGGGAGATTTACTGTTGCACTTTTCAGGGACAGCGAGTGATCGATATCAAGGATGATCCTGATCGCTGCGTGAGTGGGGAAGGGAGTGTTTATAACTGTGAAGGAGAATTACTTTTTACTTATGGTGGCATTCTGCAGGATAATTTGGACTTGGCCGGACAGTTATTTGATTGTGAATTGCTGTTTGAATGCCCCGATGAACCGACGGACGGCTGCGATGAATGCACGGATTGCTTTTTCTATAGTTTGGACACGACTAATCCAAATGTGGTTAATTTCTACAATAATTATTGTGAACTGGGCGATGATGTAGGTTTGAGCTTTTTGACTTATCAATGGGTGTACACTTCTGTGGCCACTGGGCAAGTCGTCAATCCTACCTTTTTAGCCGGTACTACTGAATTTAGCCCACATCCGGTGGTTGAATTTGCGGTAGCAGGCGATTATGAGGCGTGTATTACCGTTTTCCTGGAAGAGATCTTCCTGCGTTCACCCCAATTGATCGAAGTTTATAGCTGCTGTCAAATTTTGACGGTAGGAGGAACCAGCTGCTTTAATCCACCGATCGCCCACTTTAACTTTGAGTACGAAGCCGAAACGGGTGCCTATTTCTTTGATGCCAGTAGTAGTGAATATGGGGATAATTTCACCTGGGATATACCTGCGGCCGCATCACCTACTTATTTCGCAGGTGGACAAGTAGCCTATGCTTCCTTTCCTGCTGGCGATTGCTACGATGTATGCTTATTGGTCAATAATGAATGTGGACAGTCTTCCTATTGCCTGGAAATCTGTAAAACAGCCAGTTGCAATGAGGAGCCAGATATTGTTCCGGTGATCCAGCCCGTAGTCGAGGATCAAAGAGCTACTTTTAGCGGAATACCGAGTGGTGATAATTGGAATGGATTTCAATGGAGTATCCCCACTGCTGCTTCCTTTGGAGAAGGAACAAATGCCAATTCGGCGAATGCGATTATCGATTTCCCCGCACCTGGCCGCTATAATGTCTGCCTCACCTTTTTGAATGGTTGCCAAAAGGTTTGCTGGTGTTGGACCATCTATGTCAGAGCGCTTTGTGCGGAGGTAGAAAGCCTAGCGAATGGGATACCAGAAGTGACGACAACGACTGGCGCAAGCAATGCTTTTTCTACCAGTGATTACGATTGTTATAGCGGGAATTCCGATTACAGTGCCCCGGACAGAATATATGAAGTTGTAAAACCAAGCAACGAAGGGGATCTCACGATTACCCTACTCAATGACGACCTGAATGGCTTGCCATTAGATTTGGATCTCTTCTTATTGGACACCTGTGCATTACCCGCGCTTTGTTTGGCCAATAGTACCAATCCGTTTGGACAGATTTATTTGAATAAAAACTACGATGCCATCCATTTGCCCGATTTTCCAGCAGGTACCTACTATTTGGTCGTCGATGGGTATGATGACCAGCAAGAGGGGGATTTCCGTCTCACGGCCACGACGGGCAATCTGGCCTGCGATTTCACGCCCATTACTTGCGGTAATTCGATTATTGGCAACACCCAAGGCGCCCCCAACAACATTAGTGCTTATAGTTGCCAGCCTGCCGCTAGGAAAGGGGGCTACACAGGGCCGGAGCTATCCTATCGATATGAAGCTACCTTCGAAGGCTTGGTCAATATCAAATTGACTGGCCTAGCGCCCGGTGTGGACTTGGATGTCATGATCTTGGATGATTGCGATCAGAATAGTACTTGCCTGGGCAATGGCTTGAACCCTGCCGGGCAAGATGAAGTAATCAATCTGTTGGTGACCCCTGGCGAAGATTATTATATCATTATTGATGGTTGGGATGGCAGTGCGGGTGATTTTGTATTGGAAGTAGAACATCCTACTTGTGAGCCGCTCAATAATTGTGATAATATCTGCACCGACATTCCCTTGGATGACAATTGTAACAGCATCAGCTACACTTTTGTAGGTGAGGCGGATTATGGCTACGATTATAGCTTTGGCGGCTTGGTGTATACTCTAAATAATATTTCTGGACAAGCGGTCTGTAAATGGGAGGTAGATGGTTATGAAGTACCCAATGGTACGCAGTTGGATGAGTTGACTTATACCTTTTCTCCTGGTGTACATACGATTTGCCTTTACTTAGAAGTACCCGGTAGTAACTGCGTAACACAATGCTGTAAAACGATTTATGTCGAAAATCCATTTATCTGCGGCGAAGAAAGCATTAGCTATCAATATGTCGAAAATCAAGGCTTCCAATTTAGTTTATCCAATACAGATCCCTATCAAATTATTTCTTGGAACCGGGAAGATACCGGCACACCCCTAGGAACAGGCAACGTTTCTGATTATTTGGTACCCGGAAGTGTTTGCGAAACAGCAACAATTTCGGCTAGTTATTATGATTTTGTCACTAATACTTGGTATGTCTGTAGTATCAACGTATGGCTTTGCCCGCCCGCAGAATGTGGTGAATCTAGCATAGATTATGCTTTTGATGGGACCACCTTTGTATTTGATTTTGCAGCGAGTAATACCATCGACCCTTCCTCGATTATTTGGATAGAAGAAGAAACCGGATTGGAATTTGGTGCTGGGGAGTTGTCACAAGTGGCCTATCCTGGGGCCTTACCCTGTGAGACTCGAAAAATCTGTGTGGAATACTATGATTATGCTACGCAGAGCTGGCATTTGTGTTGTCGTACCATATTCCTCTGTGATCCTTTTGCCTGTACGACGATCAGTTGGGAATATTTACCAACCGAAGATGCCTATCAATTCTCGATTCCTGCCATAGAAGATTTCAAGAATGTAAGCTGGCAGATTGAGTCGCCCATTCAAGTCTCCTTTGGAGATGGCTATAATTCAAATTTACTCACAGTAGCAGATCCATGTCCTACCTACGTCATTAGTGTCCGCTATTTTGATGCCGAATGTAATTGCTGGCGCGTATGTAGTCTTACTTTTAATAATTGCCCCCCGCAGCCCTGCTGCAGTGCTGAGCCACTGACGCTAAGTTGGCTCCAACCTTTACTCGATTGTCAACAATATACCTGTGGCTTACAGGTATTCTGTGCAAGCTATCAGGGGCAAGCCGTCATTCACCTGCGAGATGATCCCTATCAATGTAGTTTTGGTGTTGGAAATGTCTACGATTGTAATGGCACACTCTTATTTACCTATGGCGGAACCAGTGGAGATAACCTGGATTTAGCAGCCCAACTAAGTAATGGGGATCTGATTTTTGAATGTCCTGCACCCGCCTTCGAAATTTGTGATGATGGAATAGATAATGATGGCGATCAGCTCATCGACTGTGAAGACCCCGATTGTGCCTTCGCTATTTACACGGTTGCCACTAATGCAGATTGCAATGTCAATAATGGAACGGCAGAAGTGTATTTGAATAATATATATATTAGCTCAGGTGGAACCTTCGCCCTAACCTACCTTTGGAGTAATGGAGCGACTACTTCTGCCATTACTGGATTGGCACCTGGAAGCTATAGCGTTACTGTCACGAATGAAAGCGGATGCGAGAGTGTGGATTCCGTAGAAGTAAGCGAAAATAACAACTTAATTATTTCAGCTACAGCTGATACGACTCTTCTTTGTGAAGGTGATAGTACGACCATAAATACGATTGTGAATGGAGGAATTCCCCCGTATAGCTATAATTGGAGTGATAACCTGGGGACAGGATCTACGGCCCTAGCTAAACCTGTAGCGACAACGACCTACTTTGTTACACTAACCGATACGAATGGTTGTCAGGCAGTTGATTCTGTTCAAATAACTGTAAATCCCAAACCACTCCTGACCATTACTAGCGTAGATTGTGACCCCAGTTTACTGACTTATAGTGTACAAGTGACGACTGATGTCAGTAATGATCTAGATGCTGATCAAGGATTAATCAGTGCAGGGAGTAATGGATTATATACAGTGAGCAACATCCCCGTTGGGCAAGATGTATTGATCACTGTAGTCAATTTTATTACCTCTTGTGTGAATGAGGAATTAATACCCTCACCTGATTGCCCCTGTCCTACGATACCCGCTCCAAGCAGTGATGGGGATCAATTTATTTGTACAGGAGATCCGATTCCACCCTTAAGTGTTACGGTTCCAACCGGGCTAGTTGTCAACTGGTTTGATGCGGAAGTAGATGGCCAATTATTAGTCGAAAACACGACTAGCTTCACCCCATTGGGAGCTGGCACCTATTATGCCGAAGCATTTGATCCAATCAATAATTGTACGAGTGATCCACGAACCCCCGTAAGTCTGACCATTCACCCACTGCCTTTAGTAGAAATACTAGGTGACACCTTGATCTGTTTTGGTGACTCGACTACCTTGACGGCTACGGGTGCTGAAAAATACAGCTGGAACCTTGGAGATACCACTGCAAGTATTGTCGTGAGTCAAAGCGGCCTCTACGTAGTGGAAGGGACGGATGCCAATGGCTGTCGGCGCTTAGATAGCCTTATTCTGGTGGTCACCGATCCTTTAGTGAGTAGTTTTGATGCCAGGCCCGTGAGCTGTATAGGGGAAGCGGATGGCGAGGCGACGATTAACATCACAGGCGGGACATCACCCTATGCTTATGAATGGGAAAATGGGCATAATTTAGCTACTCGATCTAATCTAGCAGCAGGCACTTATTTTGTGACGGTGACCGACTTCAATAGCTGTCAATTAATCGATAGTGTGCAGATTACTTCGCCAGATTCTTTATTACTGGGCATTACAAGCAGCCCTCCTGATTGTGGTGATTTAGCAAATGGCACTATATCGGTTGTACCAACAGGAGGAACTTCTCCTTATTTTTATAGTTGGTCGGATAACCCCAGTGCTACAACGGGAGAGCGGACCGACCTAAGTGCTGGAGCTTATATTGTCACTGTCAGAGATTTCTTTGATTGCACCATAACGGATACCATTACTTTAGATAATGCACAAACATTAAGCCTTTCTTTCTTACCGGAAGATGTAGCTTGTAATGGTGGGGCAGACGGGCAATTGACCGCTGTCGTAAGTGGCGGTACTGCGCCCTATTCTTATCTTTGGTCGGATCAAAGTACAGATTCCGTTTTGGTCAATATTCCTGCTAATACGGTTTTCTCCGTCGAAATTACTGATGCTTTAGGATGTACGATAAGTGGAGAAAGTAGCGTGGCGGAACCCCCTGCGCTAAGCCTAGATTTAAGTAAAACGGACGTTTCCTGTTTTGGATTAGCCGATGGAACAGCCACCGCTATTATTGGAGGTGGAAGTCCGCCCTATATACTGAATTGGTCTAATCAGACGGATGAGGCGATCACCACGGATTTATTGGCTGGAGTCTATACGCTAACTGTTACAGATGTCAACGATTGTATAATCATAGATTCTATCGAAGTCTTACAACCAGATGCGATCCAGGTCGATGGCACCGTAACGAACGCCACCTCCTGCGCCAGCACCCCGGACGGGGCTATAATTCTAACGATTAGCGGCGGCACCCCCGATTACACTTACCTCTGGTCGACCGGTGCGACGAGCAAAGACCTATCAGGCATCGGCGGTGGCACCTACGACGTGACGGTAACCGATGGGAATGCTTGCGAAGCCCTAGCCTCTTTCACGGTGACCGAGCCTTCCTCCTTGTCGGTAATAGCGACGATTGATTCGGTAGATTGTAATGGCGGGATAGATGGCAGCATAAGCTTAGCCATCAGCGGTGGTTTAACGCCCTACTCGATTTTATGGTCGGATGGCGATACGATGGCGGTACGTCCCAATTTGCCAGCGGGCACCTACGACTATACCGTCTCCGATGCGAACAATTGTAGCTTCAACGGCCAGGCTATCATCACTGAGCCAGATGCTTTGGCCCTACAAGCCACACCGACAAATATTACTTGTTTTGGCGATCAAAACGGCGCTATCACAACGATTGTGACTGGCGGCACCGCGCCTTATACTTACGCTTGGTCCAATGGCGCCACGACACCAGACCTAGCTGATCTCGGTCCGGGCGATTACTCCGTGGTCATCACCGATGCCAATGATTGCATTTTCCAAAGCGAGGCATTCACCATCCTAGAACCCGAGCAGCTAGTCATCGAAGGCGACATCACCAACGCCACCTCCTGCGCCAGCACCCCAGACGGGGCTATCATTCTAACGATCAGCGGCGGCACCCCAGACTACACATATATATGGTCGACCGGTGCGACTACTAACGACTTAAGTGCAATCGGCGGGGGCACCTACGATGTCACAGTAACCGATGCCAATGCTTGCGAAGCCCTAGCCTCCTTTACGGTTACTGAACCCTCTTCCATATCCGTAGTAGCGACGATTGATTCAGTGGATTGTAATGGCGGGATAGATGGCAGCATAAGCTTAGCCATCAGTGGTGGCTTAACGCCCTATTCGATTTTATGGTCGGATGGCGATACGATGGCGGTGCGTCTCAATTTGCCAGCTGGCACCTACGACTATACCGTCTCCGATGCGAACAATTGTAGCTTCAACGGCCAGG
>CAJXUM010000138.1 GCA_913060855.1 uncultured Lewinella sp.
CTATCCTCTTCGTCGGCAGCGTCAGATGTGTATAAGAGACAGAAGCTAATTAAATAATAGTCTTGGTCATAAATAATAAATTGGCATATGAAAATGTCTTCTGAGAAGTAAATCCAAATTTAATATACTCAATCCTTATTTATGCCCAAGACCATTGGTTACCCAAATGGCCATCATAAGAATGGCATCGGCAGTACCGTCCATGGTTGGTTCATTGGTGGCATAGTCACCGATATCATCATGGTAGACCACAAAATCGTTCTGAAAAGCCGCTAGTTCGTCGGGTTCAGTCAATACCAAACCGATCAAGTTTTTATGAATGGTTTTATAAATTGGTCCATCCACCAGGCCTCCAGCGGGAGTTTCTCCTAGTAGCGCATAGGGTGGAATATGTACCGCCAGCGGGGTTTCCCCTTTCGCTGGAATGCCGGTGAACATACTGGTCCCCCAAGGATTCCGCCCCAACAACCAATCTCGGTGCAATAACATCGCAGCGTGATATTGCCGGTCTCCCGTCATTTTTTCATACAGCATTACTTGTGTGATAAAATTCACCGTGAGATTACTAGAGCACCATAAAAAGGGAATCCCGATCTGATAAGCATTCGTACTTGCTCGTTTTAAAACCTTTTCGATATTGGCGCGATACCAGCTAGCCAATTGGCTTTTCATATTCGTGGGAGCGATTTGGTATAAAACGAAATGCCCCATGTTCATAAAGGGATATTTTTGATAATGCATCATCGTATCCCGTGCCATCCAGCCTTCTTCTTTTATCATGTGGGCATATCGCATGGCATCTTCCAAGTAGGCTTTTTCTTGGGTGAGCCTAAACAACTCTGCCGCCCCCCATTCCATATCATCTGCCCAGGTGTCTTCATTGTACCGATAAGGTGCGCCATAGGAATTACCTTGCTGAAAACCTTCCTTCTTTTGTCCTAAACGATAGAGTTCCACAGCCGCCTTTCGGCACTTAAGCGCAAAAATACTGTCGTAAGGCATCCAGATACGCGCGCCTAAAGCCAAGGCGGCAGCAGACCGCCCCGCCAGGTTCGCTACACCGGTAGCTTGGCTTTTCCATTTCCCCAACCCCTGTGGCTCGCCCGTGGCAAAGTAAGCGGCTCGATAAGAATTAGGTCCCCAGCCATATTCGGCATTGTCGCGATGTGGATACTTAAATCCTCGATGATCTCTGTCATCTGCAATCTGATGGATCAACCAATCGGGTTTGGGATGCAGCTTAAGTAGCCATTCCAAGCCCCATCTGGCTTCATCCACTACATCAGGAATTTGATTAGGTGTAGGACGGCCATAGTCAGCCACTTGGTCTGCGAAGCGATCGGGAGCCAGCTCGTAAGCCAGCAACATGCGAGCTGTCGCATTGGAACCCGTGATTAGGTATTTGAGCTGATCGCCGGCATCATGCCAACCACCGCTGCAATCCTGGTAAGTAGAATCTGGGACGGGGGCATAAAAAAGCCGGCCATCTCCCTGGTGGCAAACCTCATCAAAATAGGGATTGTAACCACAGCGCTGCTGGCGCATGAAAGCTACTAGGTCTTCTTGGTAATGATCAAAAGCTTGGGCATCAATAGCGAAAGAATTGGATTGGGTCTCTCCTACTTTTATGAAGTAGCTTCCGGTTCGTTTTGTTTTACTAAAGTCGAATAGGTATTGATGCTGGAATTGTCCCCATTTTTCACCTTTGACTGACTTGGCCTTGGCGCTAAAAACGCTTTGGCCAGATTGGGCATCTATTAGATCTATTTTCCCTTTTATCGGATCGTTAGCCATCAGGAAAGCTACTTTATTATCCTCGGGTAAGTAGCCTACTATATTGATGCGAATATGGATATCCTGTGCGGCTAAAGATTGTAGTCCTAAAAATAGAAAGATGATATATCTCATGATCTGGGAAATTAACTTGGATTTTATTGCTGGCATTCGATCCCTCAAAATAGAAAAAAAGGTGCAATTTTGGGAAATGAAAAAACAGCCGATTATGCAAGGGCTCCTAGATCAAGTGGGACAGGTTTCCGTTCATGCTTGGAAGGAAGGGGTGACCAATTTTCGTACGGAAGTAGGCGCGTATGAGGAAGAGGGCGCCATTATTGGTCTCAATTTGCGGCATTGCGATCTGTCTGTCTTTCCTGAAGCCATCCTGGATTTAACGGATTTACAGTACCTGGATATTAGTGGAAATAAGATTCATGAAATTCCAAGTGGAATTGATCGGTTGAGAAAGCTGCGATTTTTTTATGCAGATCATAATGAGATCGAGGCCTTGCCTAGCACCATAGTAGAACTCAGTGAGTTAGAATCCTTGCACTTGGACCATAATCAGTTGGAAAGTCTTCCTTCACAGATCGGGTTATTGGAAAAGCTACAGGCACTTTCTCTGCACAAGAATCAGCTACAGCGCCTCCCCGATACTTTATGGGATTTGAAGGCACTAGAAAAGCTGGTCATTGGTAGTAATCCGCTACAGCAGTTGTCCGATAAAATAGGTCAGCTAGAAAAGCTTACGGAATTATATATACATGATATCCAGGTTCAACGATTACCGGATAGTATAGGGCAATTAATACACCTCAATACGCTGGACGCCGCCCATAATCAATTGGAAGTATTACCGGATAGCTTGGGGAATCTCCGCCAATTGAGTCGTTTTCTATACCTCAGTAACAATCGACTCAAAGCGCTCCCTGATTCCCTTTCACAACTAAATTTGATCACTTATCTCAATCTAACCGACAATCAATTTACAGCACTCCCGGACTGGATAGGAGAGCTAAAAGCATTAAGAGAGTGCCGATTGTATAATAATCAATTGCAGGCCTTGCCCAATAGCATCGGAAACCTCACGCAACTGGAGGCACTGTATCTGCAAAACAATCGGATAACACAGCTCCCGAAAAGTATAGTCCAGCTGCAACAACTACAAGTCCTCGAATTGAGAAATAACCAATTACAGCGCTTACCGACCCAGCTAGCTGACTTACAAAGCCTCACTCATCTTGACCTGAGGGCTAACCAGCTGACCCAAATCCCGGCATGGATACCAGCGCTCCCACAATTACAGTTAATAGACTTGAGGTGGAATAAATTAAGCCGTATCCCAGCATGGGTATCGGATTGGGAGAAAACAGGAAAAAAGTTGTATTATTAATTGAGCAAAGAAATTAACCTTAAAAAGAGCCAAAATGAGCCAGGAGACAGATTACCTATCTAAAATGAACAGCCTACTACAAGCACGAAATGAAGCAGAAATTACTGCCTTTATCAAGGCCAATCCAGCCGTATTACACCAAAAAGACAAAAATGGAGTAAGCGGATTGATGCTCATCGCTTATCATCGCTTGCCCACCGTCATGACTGAAGTTCCAGCCCTCGCCAACAACTTTGCCTTTCATGAAGCGATTACCTATGGTTTACTCCCCAAGGTGGAAGAAGCTTTAGAAGCAGATCCGTCCTTACTCAATCAGTATTCGAGCGATGGCTTTACCCCCGTTTGTATTGCGGCTTTCTTTAGCCAGGAAGCCATCGTCAAGTTCCTCCTCGAAGCGGGCGCCAACCCGAATCTGGCTGCTAACAACCCCGCCAAAGTAGCCCCTATTCACGCCGCCGTAGCCGCCAATCACATCGGCTTGGTTGAGCTATTAATCCAGTATAAAGCGGATGTCAATGCTCAACAAATGCAAGGGGTAACCGCCTTGCATTCTGCTGCTCATAGAGGTAATCTCCCGATGGTGCAACTACTAGTAGAAGCGGGTGCCGATAAGTCTACGAAAATGGATAGTGGAGAAACCGCATTGGATTATGCGAAAAAAGATGGGCATGAAGCCGTTGAGCAATATCTCTCAGCGTAGCATAAATAGCTTACTGATTTTTTTCCAGCACAACCAGGCTATAATCCCAAAGTCCTTTATTGTAAGTCTTGTATTGAGCCAAGCCGGTCTTGTAGTGTATTTTGGAAAAGTGGGTGGCATTATAAACCAAATTATAGGCTTTTGTCCCTAGCATGCCTGCCATAGCCGCCCAGTAAATACGGCGCACTGATGGTTTTATTTCGGGGGTCACCACCCGTTGGCCTTGCAGTTGAAAATTATATCGATTGGCCAAGCGTTCCAATTCTCCGACCGTTAGGATGTCAGAAATCGCCCAGCCATTCAGCATCGTAAGCATTTCAGGTTCTAGGGCAATCGCATAGGGCCTGGGTTTAAAGCAATCGGCGATAACGATTCTTCCGCCCGGCTTTAGAATCCGTTGTGCTTCTTTCAGGAACAGTCCTTTGTCCTGGGCTGTTTGCATACTTTCGATCGCCCAAATGACATCAAAAGACGCGGCTTCAAAACCAGTATCAGTATAGTCTTTTTGTGCAAATTGCACGAGATCACTCACCCCATGTTCTTGGGCATATTTAGTAGCCGTAGCCACCTGCCGCTTGCTTAATGTAATACCGGTAACTTTACACCCCAACTCTTTGGCCATAAAGATACTACTCCCTCCTACCCCACAACCGGCATCTAAAACTACATCAGTGGCTTGCACCCGACCTAGTTTTATCAATTGTCGGTTAGTATTAAGTATAGACTCTTTGAAGTTTTTTATCCCTTTATCCCAAATACCATAGTGCAACCCCATCGTCTCATCCAGCTCCCACCACATCCGATAATGGGGTTCTGTATGATCATAGTAGTCTTCAACGTCCTGATTAGTAAAGGTTTTCATGCTGCACAATTGTAAGGCAAGACTTCGGAGAGGCTGAACTAAAACATTGATAATCAAATATAAGGATAAAATAAAAAGCCAAGAAAAAAGGCCTGATTTCTCTTTTTGATCCTGTTTGATGCCCAACTCGCTCAAGCTATAACCAGTAAAATATTCTTGCTCCTAGGTTATTCGTCCGCCAGTAAAATGCTGTTTTTGGCGCCCGCCCCGCAAACCTAAACTATTTCTATCATAATTTCGCGCTAATGCACGACTCTTTCTTCCACTGATCCTACAAAACTCTTCCATAGCGCATCCGTCATTAGTCCCAAGTTGGCCCCCTCTGCCCTTTCAAAACTTAGTTCGCGAACTCGGTTCATATCTTTCCACATAATCTTATAGCCTTTTGTTCTCTTTACCGGCCGTACTAGGCGCTGGAATCGTTCCTTTTCGTCTTCCGTTCCTTCTCTAAGTTTTCCCAATCGTCCATATAGACGAATAGCCGGCGGGCGATAGAAGTGCCCTTTCAACAAAGAGCGTAACCAAAACCATTTGTTGGTATTGACCGCCAATACACAAATACGCTGCCCCTCTTCTCCAAAACGCGCAAAAGAGCTGGTGAATTTTTCAATGAAATAACCGCCGGGTTCTTCCCGATTTAGCGTTACCGAACCAATGGGCATTGGCCGGGGATAACCTTCATCATCCACTAAGGTGACTACAACATGTGAATTCGACTGCATAGAACGCCGAAAATGCGCTCGAATCTGTTTCCATTCCTTTCTGATGGGTAATTTTTTCATGTTTCATTAATTAAACATACCATACAACACTGTATGTTATTGACTAAAAAATAAAGCTTACTCTTTTAAATCTGCCTCGACCAACTGGCTGTACTTGATATAAATGGACCGTACACGTTTTCCAAATTTCCCTGGATACATATGCTGCACTCCAATCAGTAAGGCATACTCCATCTCGGCCATAATACTGGCTTCTTCTGCTGCATATCCCTTCTCAGCCATAATATCCGTCAAATAAGTTACCCGTGTTTTATCCACTCGCTGCAAATATTGCTTTACAATCGGCTGATAAAAGCTCCAGGATCGGATGGCCGCTTCGACCGATTGGTCTTTCTCCAAAACCAACTTGTTTAGCACATCCATTCGGCCTTGTGCGCTCCCCTCCTGATTGGCTTCTTCTATGAAATGACGGGTATTTTCTAGTTCCCACTGCCTCACTAGTGCTTCCACATAATTCTCAATACTGGTGAAATGATGGTAAAATGATCCTCGCGTCACTTTTAGTCGCTCGCAGAGATATAGAATTCGGAGTTTGTTTTGGGCAAACTCCGCTAAGATCTTGAATCCCTCCTGCAGCCAATCTTCTTTGGATAATCTCGCCATGGTACAAAGGTAAGGCTTTTTTACATACCATACAATATGGTATGTTTTTCCTTTCAGGGGGTGAATAAACTCACCCCCTGAAAACGAGTCCTTGGGTGCATTCACCTCAGGGGGTGAGTGCTACTCACCCCCTGAGGTGAGGTGAAAAAGAAAATCAGCGATTTTCTGCGTATGCTCACTCTCCGGATTTCTCACCAAATCAAAATACAACTCGTTGTGGTTTTTATCTCGCACATGATAGAACTCAATATGCTTTTTATCTGGTACTTGCTCTTCCAGTACCTTGGTTAAGTCGTAGGTGTCCGTTTCCGAGATCACCAACATAGGTACAATAGAATGGTCAATATATTCCGTGGGGGAGGCTTTCTTCACGTCTGCTAGGTCTCCAAAAACACCTAACACATGGGCATCCGCCATTTCTTTTCCATTGCTTTCCACATGGCCGTTGTAATAATGTACCATATCATAAGCACCTGCCATAGGCACGGCTCCCTTGACATCAGAAAATTGCAGGCCTTCTGCCTTGAGGTATTGCTCATCCATACAAAGTAAGGCAGATAGATGGCCACCTGCCGAATATCCTCCTACAAATAACTGGCTCGGATCATAACCATAAGTAGCAGCCTGGTCTCGTAGCCACTTGAAGGCCCTAGCGCAATCTTGAATATGATCGGGATGTTGGGCGGTGCCTTGGAAGTCAGGATTCATCCAGGTGCCCTTGCTAAGGCGGTAACTCATAACAGCTACGCCGACACCTTTAGCTACCAAGTTTTTAGCTAAGGCCGCCTCTTGCTTTCGGCTACCAGTAACCCAGGCACCACCGTGTATCCACAATAAAATGGGAGCGCTTGCCTTATTTTCAGGTAGGTATAAATCCAGCTTGTGCTTATCGGGATCGGCATCTGGTCCGATGTAATAAGCTAAATCAATATGGGTCTCCAACTTACTTACATCCTGATAATCACTTTGCATTCCAAGGATTACCAGAGCAAGAATGCCGATCCCAAATAGCGTAAATAACAGATTCGTTTTCATAGACTTTAACTTTTGATAGAGAAGTGGTTTTACGGATCAAACAATCAGGGATTGCTTCAATCACTCCTTAAAGATCAAAAGTCGAGAATGGAAAAAATCGAGAATACTGCTAATAAATATCTTCCGTTAGGGACGTCCGAAAATTTTCACTAGCCCCATTTCTAATCCCATTTCTTGAAAGCGATAAATGGGGTAACTGGTATCGGGGTGAAAGCTATTTTGGATCTGGGCAGATAGGTATATCGAAAAAGTCTGGGAAAGTCCAATCGATACGCCTGTGGAAAAGCGATAGCCCAGGCTTTGAAAAGCAGCGTCACGGCGAAACAGACCGCCACCAAAGTTCTGCTTTCCAATGGTATAAAATAGCGTCGAGCCAATAAAAGGATTAAACTTCGTCTCTTTCAATAGTAGAAATTTTACGCCTAATGGAATCTCCCAGAATTCGGTGATAAGGCGAGAGGGCTTATCCGGTAAAGTAAGGTCACAAACATCACAGCGAAAATAAACGGACTCTTTGCGAACCGTATAGGCCAAACCCGTAAAAACTAAGAATCGTTGTTGGATGGCAAAGCCGACATCTAGTTTACCTCCTATTTGGTGGGGGACAAAGTTTTTCCCAATTTCAAAAACATTAAAGTACTTACTTTCAGTCACCCATCCTGTATATTGACTAAACTCAACACTAGCCGGACTACGATTGGCCCCGATAGTAAATGAAGGAGAGAGAAAGAATTGTACCTTTTTCTGGCTCCATAGTTGAGTGATAGTACTAATCAATATAATAACAAGAATGATTTTTTTCATATTATCCTTTAATCTGCTAGACGGTCGATTAGCGGTTTAGGGTTGGGTCAAATACAAGGATCCGGAGCGGACTAGATTAAACCATCAGCTCAGCACGCCTGCTTATTTAGCAGCTATAAGTCTAGTGCAAAGGATTCAGTTTGATCAACCATACATTTGAAGTGGCCTTTCGGACAGCTTTGATAGCCAATTTTGGAACAAGGGCGACAAGAAAGGGACTTTATCTCTACGGTAGTATTATGGGATTCGCCATTAGCATAATAAGGATACATCCCAAATTCGGGAATCGTATTCCCCCATACGGAAATTATTTCTTTTTGAAAGGCGGCGGCAATATGCATCAAGCCCGTATCATGGCTAATGACTTTCCAAGCCTGTCGCACAACAGAGGCCGATTGGTGCAGCCGCAATTTTCCGCAGGTATTGATCGTATGTGGGCCTGCTGCTTCCGCAATTTCCTGCCCCACACTCGCCTCAGCCGGCCCGCCCAATAAAATAACCGGCTGCTTAATTTTACGACAAATAGAAATGAGCTTTTCCTGCGGCAATCGCTTGGTAGCATGAGCTGCCCCGATGACAAAAGCCACGTAAGGCTGTTTCGCATCGGCTAGCCAATCCGTAAGATCAACTTCCGCATCGGCTGGAATGAAATAATCTAGTCCCTGGCCGTCATTCTTCACGCCCAATGCTGCTGCAGGAGCCAGGTAACGATCTACGATATGGATGTCGGGTAAGCGATTCACTTTGAAACGAACCATCAGCCACTTTTCCCAATTCAATTTATCAAAAGAGGAATGACGGGTCTTCAAGGCCCATTTGACCTGAGTACTTCGAATATTCCGATGTAAGTCAATCACAAAATCGAAAGCTTCAGCTTTGAGCTCCGGCAGTACTTCTCCCACTTTCTTTTCTATCGTATGTATCTTATCTATGTAGGGATTGTGCTCCAGTACTTGCCGGAAGCCTTTTTTAGTCAAATAATGTACTTCTGCCCCCAACTGCTGTTTGATACAGCGAATCACAGGCGTCGTCAATACAATATCTCCGATGGAGCTAAAGCGAATAATCAAGATTTTTTTCACCTGACAAAAGTAAATATTTTTATCAAGCTAGGAGCTTATACTACTACTATGATCCCACTTTCACCTCAACATTTTCAGTATCAATTCGAGATACCTCCTTCATTTGGCCAGCCTCAAGCATGGTATCAAAGTTTTCCACCGCCCTTGAATCGAGTTCGGGCTTATAATTGATGTAATCAGCAAACCGTACGCCTTTGACTGTTCTTACATTATAAGCTTCGCGGAAGCGTGCTCCTCCCCCATCTGTGAGGTAATTGTACGCTAGGTAGTCCATGGTATAGTCTTCGGCATGAATCCAATAAACGAACTCATCTTCGAAATCTTTGCCGCCGTCTTCTTGCTGGAAAGTAACCTTTATCTTATGATAGGGTTTACCTTTTAATTGGGCTTGTCCTAGATAGGTTTTGTTAGCAGCCGGATCATTGAGAAAATAGGGGAGCAATGCGAAGTAAAAAACGGAATTGACGGAATTAGCATAGGCGCTGCTGTCTTTGGCAGATAGCGCTACCTCTTCCCCATTCTTTTGCCGAATCAGCTTTTCATTATTTAGAATATCAAGTAATTCTGTCCCGTCTTCTTGTTTTAGCAGGCGTTTGTAAACGAATTTCCCCTCCTTCCGCATGCCTTCATAATGGCGATCGCGAAAATCAAAAGCAAGGCTTAAATCGTCATATACCGCACCACCATGTTTTTCTATAGCTCGGTTAACAATCTTCTGCGCTTCATCTAATACAGGGGTCGCTTCTTGGGGTTCACTGGATTCTTTTGAAGAATTGGTACAAGCCAGCAAAAGCGTACAAAGTATAAGTGGTAAGAAAATCTTCATAATAGCATTTCTTTTTAGAAAAATATCCCAAACAAAATATTGTTAAGCCAAGAATTATTACTTACAAAGAATAATCGCTAGCT